>CAMTJK010000240.1 GCA_947072805.1 uncultured Prevotella sp. | reverse complement strand
CCCATGCGCCGCATATACTCACGGGCGATTTCGACCATCAGGGCATCTGTCAGCTTGGGTGCGTCCTCGTGTGCGAAGTCCAGCGAGATATGGTACACCGGATTTTTTAGTTTGCGTCCCAGCTTGTCGTCCGCCTGTCCCTGCATACTCCTTGCGATGGTGGTGTTGTCATCAAGCCTCACGTCCTTGCTGTCGATGAGCCTTGCCTTCTTCGGGTTGTTCACGTAGTTCACCACTCTGGCGAAACTTGCCCGTTTCTTCAAGTCGCCCATCATATCTTCTCGATGATTTTGTTGAACTCGCCCAGCAAGTCCATGATTTTGCCTTTCAAAAGAGAAAAGCCATGCTGATGCGCCATCTTCGCCAGTTGGTTCAGGTTGTTGCACCCACCTTCCAGCATCCTTATCTGCCGCCTGTCCTCCTGCGTCCGTGCCGCCTCGACTTTGCCGTGCAGCAACAGTTCACGCAGGAAGTGCGACGGTTTCTTGCCTGCATCGGCTATCCGTTTCATGACCGCCTTCCACTCGGCGAGCGTGAGCCGTGTGGATATGGTCTTTGTCCGTGCCTTGCCCTTTGCGGATTTAGGTCTGCCGCCTTTATGTGATTTTTCGATGTCTGTCATACGCTTGTTTTTATCGGTTATAATAGGAATGATGTTTTAGGGCTATAATAGGGATGTTGCCGTTTCCGGTGTGACCGGGTCGCCGCTTGTAGCGTGGTTTTCGTGGACGAAAACATAAACTTGCCAGCCCTAAAACATTCCCCTGTAAAAATGCCCCTGTCTGTCATGTCTGCCATTTACGTACAAGAGGTATTACCATCAAATGAGGTCTGTTCGCCCGGCACGGTTGGCGGTCTGCCCTCCGTATAAATTGCGGTCAAGCCGTCATTTCCCGATACTGGCTGTTGGGGTAATATTTGGTCTGTTTCTTCTTTCCCTCTTATCGTTTTTGCAAAGTTTTCAGCCTCCTGCTGCGAGCTGAAGATGTAGCCGCCCTTGCCGAAATCGCTCCAATAGCCGTTGAAATCCCGTGCCGTCTGTACAAACTTTCGCTCTCCGGCGGCTTCAATTTCCTTTGAGAAAAGTACGGCGAAGATGGTCGCTCCGCTTCTTGAATGTGTCCGGCTTTCGATGGAATACGGTTTGCTCTCACATTCCGGGGCAGTGACTTTGCCGTTATCCCCATCAATATTTTCCGAGATAATTTGTGTAGAAGTTGCGCTGTTTTCACTTGGATTTTCGTTTGGGTTGCTCTCCGGTTGCCGTTCATTATCCGTAGAAATTTCATCATCCTGCGGCTTTCTTCTGCGCTTCGGAGCATCTTTCGGAACAACGGCATCCATAAGCCATGACTGGATTTCGGAACGAAGAAAATAGAGTTTGTTGCCCTGTTTGCGGTATGGAATCCTGTGTTCGGAAGTCATCGCATAGATGGTGGAAACGGACTTGCAGAGCATGGCAGACACATCCTCAACCGTCATGATTTCCGGCAAGGGAGTGACGGCGGTTGAGGAAATAATCTGCTCGAACATTCCGGTCAGGCGGTCTATCTTCTCATGGAGATCCGCCACTGACCGGGGGAGATTGTCAAAAGACAGGTGTGTATTTTCGCTTTCAGTCATATACGGATAATGTCTGTGTTTGAAGGAAAGGGAACTAATCATTTTTGGCGAGATTACGCATGATGGCATGTGCCTCCTCCGAAATCTGCACCTGTGAGGCGACCGGATTCTGCCGGAGCCATTTCAGCAGTTCGGACTTCTCAAAATACACCATCTTGTTGTTGGGTTTGAAGTACGGGATGACCTGATTGTGCGTCATCTTGTAGAGCGAGCTTTTGGAAATGCCCAAGAACATGGCGGCTTCCTCCAGATTCAGGACCTCCTTTGAGGCGTAAACCACGTTCTTGACTCTCTCCAGCTCCTGTTTCAGTCCGTCCACCACCTTTCGGAGCAGGGCGGTTTCGTTCGGTTTTTGTTCTGTTTTACACATAGTCGTTATTTTATAATTTGATTTATTTTTTGTCGGTTGTGATTGCTTCCGATTCGATTTGTCAGTGCAAAGTTAATGCGAAAAGAATCTGCAAACAAACACGCAATTCGTTGTTTAACAATATGTTTTGCGATGTATTATGGCAACATAGCCAGTCTGTCTTATTCTTCCAATGTGTGCATTTTCAGCTTTTTCTGTCAGATGATTATCTGGCAAGTATGCCGGATAATTTTATCTATATCTTGTTCATAGCAAAGGCGGCTAATCTGACAGGAAATTTGTAACTTTGCCACATATTTATCTGTCAGTCTTGCCAGATTATTTTCGCTTATGAAGGAGGTAAGTTTGCTTCATCAAATGCCGGAAAAACGGCATAGGTTAAAAATAGTGAATTAACATATCATACTCTCAGAGTTTGATTTTAACTGGCTGAACATATACTTCAAATACACGCGCAACATTTTATGATATTTTTGTTGCAACTTTGTTGCGTAAGCCTTAATTTATTTAATATGGTGTCTGATATACAATTAGTTATGGAATACCGTGATATTACGAAGTA
>CAMTJK010000239.1 GCA_947072805.1 uncultured Prevotella sp. | reverse complement strand
AAAACATTGTTTTCTTCCGGGTTTTGCTTGTTATGTCAAGGCAGAGCTATTTGGGATTATGTATTTCAGAGGCTTTCGAGCATTCGTTTTATTACCACCTGTGCTGATATTTCGCGGTTGGCAGCTTCCGGAATTACGAGAGAGTTCTCGCTCTCTATAACGTCGTCGGTCACTATAAGTCCGCGGCGCACGGGCAGACAGTGCATGAATTTTCCGTTGTTTGTTACCGCCATGTGTTGCGCGTCGATGGTCCAGTTCATGTCTTTGCTTATTATCTTTCCGTAGTCGTCGGGGTTTGTCACTCCCGGGCAGCTCCAGTTCTTAGCGTATACGAAGTCGGCACCTTCGAGCGCCTTCATCTGGTCATATTCCACGCGTGCGTTTCCGACGAATGCGGCGTCCAGTTCGTATCCTTCAGGATGAGTAATCACGAAGTCCACGTCGGCAGCGTTCATCCATTGCGCGAACGAGTTGGGCACCGCTTGCGGCAGTGCGCGGCAGTGAGGAGCCCACGAGAGCACCACCTTCGGGCGTTTTGCTGTGTTTTGCGCCTTGTGTTCTTCGATGGTGATAAGGTCGGCAAAGGCCTGCAGCGGATGTACCGTTGCCGTTTCCATGGCGAATACCGGTTTGCCGCTGTATTTGATAAACTGGTGGAGCACTGTTTCGGCGTAGTCGTAGTTACGATCCGTAAGTCCGGCGAACGACCTTACGCCTATGATGTCGCAGTAGGAGCCCATTACGGGTATTGCTTCCAGCAGGTGTTCGCTCTTGTCGCCATCCATTATCACGCCCCGTTCCGTTTCCAGTTTCCATGCACCCGCGTTCACGTCGAGCACTATCACGTTCATGCCGAGGTTCATTGCCGCCTTTTGTGTGCTGAGGCGTGTGCGCAGCGAGTTGTTGAAAAATATCATCAGCAGCGTCTTGTTCTTGCCGAGAGTGTCGTATTTATATCTGTTGCCTTTTATCT
Source organism: uncultured Prevotella sp. (assembly GCA_947072805.1). Taxonomy (GTDB): domain Bacteria; phylum Bacteroidota; class Bacteroidia; order Bacteroidales; family Bacteroidaceae; genus Prevotella. The sequence goes on along the minus strand of CAMTJK010000239.1, from coordinate 1,643 downwards.
CCTGTGCTTCGGCGAGAGCTTTGCCGAGGTTGCCAATGTCTTCAACGTTGATGAATGTTCTCATGACTATAATGTTTATATATTTATAATGTATATTTGTTGCTTTTTTTACGCGTTGTATATTCCTACGGTCTTGTTATTATTCTGTTGCCGGCGTCTATGAGCCATTTGTAGGTGGTTATCTCCTCAAGTCCCATGGGGCCGCGCGGTCCCAGTTTCTGTGTGCTTATTCCTATCTCTGCACCCAGTCCGAACTGTGCCCCATCGGTGAAGCTTGTAGGTGCGTTTACATATACGCACGCCGCATCCACACATGCCGTGAAGCGTTCTGCCGCCTCCTTGTCTTCGGTTATTATACATTCGCTGTGTCCCGAGCCGTATCTGTTTATGTGTTCGAGCGCCTCGTCGAGCGAAGCCACTGTCTTTACAGCCATTTTGTAGTCCATAAACTCCGTTCCGAAGCTTTCAGCCGTAGCCTTTTGCAGCAGTTCTTCCCTGTATTTGCCTTTCAGACACGCGTAAGCCTTTTCGTCGGCATATATTGTAACGTTCTTTTCCTGCAGTTTGCTGCATATCAGCGGCAGTTCTTCCAGTCTGTTCTCGTCTATCAGCAGACAGTCAAGAGCGTTGCATACGCTCACGCGCCTTGTTTTGGCGTTGCTTACTATCTCGCAGCCCTTCTTTACATCGCCCTTGGCAGCGAAGTATGCGTTTACCACTCCCGCTCCCGTCTCTATCACCGGCACCCTTGCCGTGTCTCTTACGAAGTCTATGAGCCGTCGTCCGCCCCGCGGTATGCAGAGGTCTATGTATCCCACGGCGTTGAGCATGGCAGCCGTAGCCTCGTGTGTGGCAGGCAGCAGCGATACCGCCGCCGTGTCTATGTTGTTGCGCCTCAGCACCTCGTGTATTATCTGCACGCCCATGCGGTTGGAACAGTCGGCGTCTCGTCCGCCTTTCAGCACGCAGGCGTTTCCGCTCTTGAAGCAGAGCGAGAAAACGTCGAATGTAACGTTGGGTCGCGCCTCATATATCATGCCTATCACGCCGAAGGGCACGCTTACCCTCTTCAGATGCAGTCCGTTAGGCATTGTGCGTTCCACGAGCACCTTTCCCAGCGGCGATGGCAGAGCACTCACGTTTCTCATGTCAGCCGCTATGCCCTCCAGTCTTTCGTCCGTAAGCATCAGTCTGTCGTACAGAGGGTTGTTGCGTTCCATGCGTTTCAAGTCGTCGGCATTGGCATCGAGAATGCGTTTTTTGTTGTCGGTTATGGCGTCAGCCACCTCGCGCAGCACCCTGCTTCGTGTCGTGTCGTCGAGCAGTGCCAGTCTGCGTGCAGCCTCTTTGGCTTGTCTGAATGTCTCTGTCATGATGATATGGGTTTTTACGTTTTGCAAAGTTATCGTTTTTTGCCGTAAAACAGCATGTTCCTGTATATAAAATGCTCTTTTTCGTCCTCCGGTGCCACTTGTTGCGCGTTGTGCCGTTGTGGTGTTGCGCACTGTACCATCTATAATATGGTGACAATATGATGGGGATGAAGAAGGAATAGGCCGAAATCTTATGATTTATCTGATGTAAAATGATATCATTATAGTTTCATTAACATTTTAGAAAAATCTTTACTTTAACGTGTGTTA
>CAMTJK010000238.1 GCA_947072805.1 uncultured Prevotella sp. | reverse complement strand
TTTACACCTAGAATGCCGAATTTAAAAATGTTAAATTCGACCAAATATCTTTACAAATTAACTCTTTTTAAGTGCAGTTACAAAAATAATTTCTTTCTTTTTTTTTACCATTGCACCTATAATTCAAAAGGTCACGGACATATCGAAAATACTGCAGACTATGACGGAGGAGACGCGGTTGGTGTGCGAGACTATTGACTCGTAGCATGCCACCGACGGCACACTCATCCAAGCTTCCGCATACACACCGTTCAACCTCGGCGGTTTCCGCTGCTGGTTCAAGGCAACTGAAGCCACGACTTCCGCTCCCGCTGAACACTCGTTGGTAGTCATCACCCACAGCGATGGCACACCTACAGAGACTGGCGTTGTTGTTAAAAACCCACAATCAGCAAAGCAGACCATCTACGACCTGCGGGGTATTGAAATGAAGACCAGTGGCTTGTCATTAAGAATGGAATCAAAATAATTAACTGAACTATCGCAAATAATATCATTATCATCAATAGGGCTGCACGCGGCTACATGCTGCTTGCAGCCCTTGCTGTATTCTGTAAAAGAATGTAGGTTTTGATTTGGGTGGATAGTTATCCAAGGTGTTTCCTCGACAGGGATGAGTTTATGGTGTGCAATGCAGCACTTATTATTGCCTATTATGATGGTAGGGAGAGAGGAGAAACTTATTATACCATAAAAAAGGCAAGAGAATAGGGTATTTAAGGAGCATCTACATGAACAAATCCCCTTTTATATCGATGATTACATTAGCCTTGATTTGGGCACCGTCATCAAAGGTAAGCCTTTGTTCGTACTCATCCCACGACCTTATGGTTCCGGTATGTGTGGCGTATTGACCGCCTTCCTTGTGAGTGTCAAGGATGAAGTAGGTTATGCTGACATACGGATGTTCGTTGAGGTGCGCTAATAGCAACATTATTCTCTGGTTGAGCATTTCACACTCATTATCAGACAATTCAATCTTCTTATATGTAAGCCTTGCCGTTTCACTGATGGCCGCGCTGTGTCCTGTTAGAGCCGCAAAGGGTGCGAACTGAGCAGCACGTTGATACATGGTCATTTGCGGATGACGTTTTGATACGTGATGAGGCAAGTCAATGATATGGGCATATTTATCCATTATGCTTTGTGTCCTCCTATCTGTTTGTTGCGTTCTATGGCAGTAGCCCCCTCTTCAAGGTTCAATCCCCGAAGTATGGAGTTCTTGCCAAATTTGCTCTTGATGTTTAACAATGTCTCCTGCATCCTGCGTTCTTTAGCCAAAGCAATCTTTTCTTCCTTATGCTGATTTTCCAGTTTCTCGTTGTCGGTAAACAGATCGAGTTGTATAGGTGCAGTACACACTTTTTTTGCCTTTTCCTCGCTTATTACGTGGTTGGTTGCCAGTGTTAGTCTGCGAATAAGTAGTTTGGGATTGACAATTCTGTCGTAAAGTGAGACAATAGCTTCGGTAAGTAACTTGCTTGAAGAACTGTGCCTGCCCAGGTTTGCTGTTCCATGAGCATGCTTGGGTATCTGTCTTCCATAGGCATCTGTTGTTACAGGTCCGTCATACATGGCTCTTATTTCGTGGTTGTTCAGTGACTCAATGTCATAGCCTACAGTAAGTACCAACTGGTCTGTAACGAGATGTTTGCTGACGAGGTCGAGAGCTACGGCATCCGCCATCTCCTGTACAACGACCCTCGCTTTCTTGAAAGTATAGGGTTCTGTAAGTACTTGTCCGCTACTGAGCGAGTTGGTTTCCGGACGATAGACTTTCACATAGTCCATGGTACAAGGCTCCCAGCCCCATGCGTGGTCGATAAGAAGCTCCGCATTCACGCCAAAGAGTTTGTAGAGTAATTCCTCATGCTCTACAGAACAGAGAGCCACGTCGCCCATTGTGTACATACCATATTGAGCGAGCTTGTCTGCAATGCCTTTGCCTACACGCCAGAACTTGGTTATGGGAGTAAAGTCCCATAGTTGCTCTCTGTATGTTTGCTCGTCCAGTTCTGCTATGTGCACTCCGTCTTTATTAGCAGGAGCTTTCTTTGCCATAATGTCCATTGCTATTTTACAGAGATATAGGTTGGACCCGATACCGGCAGTTGCAGTGATACCGGTGCTTCTAAGTACGTCACGAATCATGGTCATTGCCAGTTCGTGGGCTGTCATCTTGTATGTATTAAGATAGGAAGTAACATCCATGAACACCTCGTCAATGGAATATACATGTATATCCTCTGGAGCAATGTATTTCAGATAAATCTGATAGATGCGTGTGCTGTACTCTATGTATTTGGCCATGCGTGGAGGGGCGGCGATGTAATCTACCTCCCAATCCTCGTGTGCTTTTAGTTCGTCATCCTTCCATGACTTTCTCGTTAGGCGACGGAAGGTACTCTTGTATCTACGTTCATTGTTTACCTCACGTAACCGCTGCACAACTTCAAACAGTCGTGCCCTTCCTCCAATGCCGTATGCTTTGAGGGAAGGAGAAACAGCCAGACAGATGGTTTTCTCTGTCCTGCTCACGTCTGCCACAACGAGGTTGGTGGTGAGCGGATCGAGACCCCGTTCTACGCATTCCACGGAAGCGAAGAACGATTTCAGGTCGATGGCTATATATGTGC
>CAMTJK010000237.1 GCA_947072805.1 uncultured Prevotella sp. | reverse complement strand
ATTATTTCGCACTGTCCTGGCATCTGTCTTTCCGATTACCTGTTACCATAAAACCATCCTGCTACATTTTAAACTCAAATACATCTGTTCGAAATTATAAGCTGCCATCAATGTAAAGCAACGGACTAACCGGCACTCTTGATACGATTTGGTATTATTCCGCCACACAAAAAGGGTAAAAAATTTGGTTTTTTCAATAACTTGTTTTACTTTTGTAAACAAACTGTAAATAAACCAAAAACAAGCCCTTCCACAGGGCTGCAGAAACCTTGTAACCGGCAGACAGAGACATCCGTAAAGATATATGTTTGCGGTAGTTGTAAAACATGAAAAAAAGTGTTCAAAAATAATTAATCTATATTTCAACATGTATAAGAAGACATTGATGGCAGCAGCTTTATGTCTGCTGGCTTCCGGTGCTGCGATGGCACAGGACAGCGAAAAAGGGAAACTCAAGTCGTACAGCTTCGTTGAAGCACAGGGTGGCATACAGCTCACTCTCACCGACGCAAAAATGGACAAGCTCATCACGCCGATGGCAGCTCTCTCGTTCGGTCACTACTTCTCGCCTGCCGTAGGTGCCCGCCTGCACGTCAGCGGATGGGAATCGAAAAGCGGATACAACGATCTCGGCTTCTACAAGTGGAACTACATTACAACCAACGCCGACCTGCTCGTAAACCTCAGCAACATCATCTGGCCTAAGAAAGACCACTGTCTCAACCTCGTGTTCGTGGGTGGTGTGGGTCTTACCACCGGATGGGGTAACGACGACGCCAACAAAATGGCTGCGGCAAACCACGGTCTCAACATGCCGTTCGTATGGGACGGCACACGCCTGAGCCACAACATAAGAGCCGGTCTGCGCCTCGAAACAGACGCACGCAAGCCGTTCGGACTGTCGCTCGAAGTGGCTGCAAACTCGCTCGACGACCGCTTCAACTCAAAATATAACAACAACGACGACTGGATGCTGACAGCTGCACTCGGCGTTAGCTTCCGCTTCGGTCACAAATACTGCAAGCCGGCAGCAAAACCCGCACCGGAACCTGCTCCCGTGGTGAAGCCGGAACCTGCCCCCGCACCGAAACCCATCACAAAGGTGGTGACACGCAACATAGAGAAGAAAGTGCCGGTAACTCTGCACGAAGAGCGTTTCTACAAGATTCGCGAAGCTTCTGCCGACGGAAACAAGGCACAGATGGAGAGAGTGGCAAAATTCCTCAAGGACTATCCTGACACCAAGGTTACCGTTACAGGCTATGCCGACAAGGGTACAGGTAACAGCAAGCTGAACGCGAAATACGCCAAACAGCGTGCCGACCAGTACAAGAAGGAGCTCGTGGACAACTACGGTGCCGACGGAAACCGCATAATTACCGACAGCAAGGGCGACAGCGTACAGCCGTTTGAGGATAACGACAAGAACCGCTGCGTTATTGTGGACGGCTCGGCAGAAAAGACCGTGATCGAAACAATACAGGAGACAGTAACCGTTCCTGCTGAAGAATAAGGGGAAAAAAGTATCACAATATATAAACGGGCACACCGGCGCAATGCCGATGTGCCCGTTTGGTTTATCTGTTTTGGGTTTACCGGTAAAAGATATGTTATCAGAAAAAGGTCTGTGTGGTGAAGAGCAGACGGTGGCTGCCGTCGCCAAGGGTGGTGGCAAAGAGATATGTTGAGCCTCCGTCCTTCAACTTCAGACGGCGGCGCAGGGTTTCGGCACTCATGGGAAAATTGCGCACCGCCACATTAGCCCTGTCGGTAGAGGCAAGAGCCGCACGCAGCTCCTTCTTGTTCATCGATGTCACCGAGCGCACGGCAAACACCCTGCCGGGGAAGTCGGCACAGGGAGCACCCAGCCGCACGAACAGATGACTGTTGGCACTTATGGCGGTAAGCCTGTAACGGCGTTCCAACACATCGAAGCAGCCCGCCTTCATGAGCGAGGCGTTGGGTTCGTAGAGGCACAGGGCGTCGTCGCCGTCAGCCGCACCACCGGTGAAGCCGTCGGCAAGGAGAGCCAAAGCCTTTGCATCGCGGCAGGCAGCGGCATCGTCGTCGGCACAACGCAGCGTGGCGGCATCGAGGGCAAAGGTTATATGCGACTCACGACTGCCCATGTTCACGCAGTGCAGCATCAGCCTGCCGTCGTTGCCATGCAGCGAAGCCACAAGAAGCAGCTCCTTACATTCGTTGTCCACCGAGACGATGTGTACCTCACGCACCGAAGAGCCTATATCGGCAACAGCCTTGCGCCAGTCGAGCATGGGCGAAAGTTTTATCATGACCCATTCCGAGCGGCACAGCATGGTATCTATGTGGCGCGTAACGTCGGGTGTGCAGTCGGCAATGGCGAAAGTACGGGCGCCGGCGGTGTCGCGGCGTGCCGGATCGGCGTATATGAGCGAGGCGTGCCGCTGTGCAGACTGTACGTAAAGGGTGCCGTCGCCACACACCACCTCGGCATTTTCAAGCCCGAGCACACGGAAATTATGTGCTGCTATGTCGCACAGACACTGCTGCCGCTCCACATAGACAGCCCACGGAAAACGCCGTGCGATGAAAGTGAAGTCTACGCCGAAGCCTCCCGTCATGTCAATAAATCCGCTTTCGGTGGAAAGGCGTGCGGCAACGTCAGACTTGTACAGCGCAGTGGACTCGCTCGAACACTGTTCCATCGAGATGTGCGGCGGATAGA
>CAMTJK010000236.1 GCA_947072805.1 uncultured Prevotella sp. | reverse complement strand
CTTCCAGTTTCTGCCATTCATAGAAACTGGTATATGCGATACATCCGACAAGAATTGCAATAAAAATGTAGCCGAATGTTATCGTTTTGCGGAATAACATTATTTGTTTCAAAACTTAAACGTTATTGTTTTATCATATCACATATCTTTTGTGCTTGTGCAGCAAGGCTATATTGCCAATGTACATAAAAACATCAATGCAAAAGTTATAAAATCCATACAATAATGCGTCGTTCTTTTTGTGGCTATATTCTTATTATATTATATTTATTTAGAGAGTATTTTATCTTTAATTTTTTCTTTTCCCACATAAACAAATCCTTCACAATATGTATTTGGGAATACCTCTTTCCTAATAGGCCGAAGTGCAATATGCAACATCCCAGGTTCTGATGCAATGTTTTCCACGATGCATTGAAAATCTCCCATTGACGTTTGTATAATCCGCAAAGTGTCCAGCGGCTGAAAAGCTGCATTCTTATGCTCTGCAAGGTACCCATGCCAATAATGTTTGTTGCTATCATTAAAAAGATGAATGGGGGCCTTAACCCGAAGTTCAAAACTACACACAAAAAATAGTATCCCTGAACTCATAAGCCCAAGTAATGCAAATACCCCATATCGAAGGATTAAATGTCGAATTTGTATATTCATAGGTACATAATATTTAATCGGTTGCAAGCTCCAACTGATTGTGGATAAGTTGATAATAGTATCCACGCAGATTCGTCAATTCTGCATGTGTGCCTTGTTCCACGACCTTCCCGTGTCGCAGCACAATTATCTGGTCTGCGTTTCTCACAGTTGAAAGGCGATGGGCAATTACGATTCGAGTGTGATTCTCAAATGTGCGTTCTATATTTTCCGTGATATTTCTCTCATTTTCAGCATCCAGTGAAGATGTCGCTTCGTCCAGCATAAGATAGACAGGATGCTTATATGCCGCACGCGCAATCATTATACGTTGTTTTTCTCCACCACTTACTCCGATTCCTTCCGCACCGATTTTTGTATTTACGCCTAGTGGCTGCTTTTCAATAAAATCATTTAAGCAGGCTATCGATAGGGCATCCTTCAAACGATTCTCGTCATCATCTTCTCCCAATATCACGTTGCGTTTTATTGTATCTGAAAAGATAAAGTTGTCCTGCATGACAATTCCAGAAACTTCGCGCATCGATTTTGCAGAATACATTGCCAGTGGTTTTTCACCAAGTCGAATATCTCCTTTAGTAGGCTCGTAGAATTTAAGCAAAAGTTTCATTAGCGTTGTCTTACCGCTGCCACTTTCACCAACAATGGCAGTCATTTTCCCCGCAGGTATGGTGAATGACACATCCTCCAATGCCGGTTTTCCGATGCTTCCGGCATATGAAAACGTCAAATTTCTCACCTCTATATCCAAGGGGGCATCTGTTGGCACTTCACCTTGCAGGGGAGAATCCTCGTTGGCACACAGGTGTACCTCTTCCGAACGCTTCAAACTAATCTTGGCATCCTGAAATTGCTGCAGAAAACCGATGAGCTGTGAGAGTGGTCCGTTCACCAGTCCAATGATAGCAGAAATACTCATCATCATACCCAAAGTCAGGTTTCCATTTACTACCTCGGCGGCAATCCAGCACGTGATGAAAATGTTGCGCAACTGTCCAATCATTGTGAATCCGGTGTCTTGTATCTGACCCAGCTTGAGAATCCTTACGTTCATGCGGTAGCTTCGTTCCTGCAGGGCGCGCCATTCCTCCATCTTATAATCATCGTACGCATTGAGTTTGATGTCCGTGATGCCCGACATCAGTTCATACTGCTTGTTTTGATTCTCTGCGTTGATTTTGAACTGTTCATAGTCCATGGCCTTACGGCGGCGAAAGAAATAGGTCATCCACGCCGTGCTCATACCTGTCAATAGTAAATATGCCCCTAGAATAACCGGGCTGTACAACCCGATAATGGCAAGATAAAACGGTGCAGAAATTATCGAGAAAAAGGTTTGCAAGGTGCTGTAGGTGACAAAGTCCTGTAAACGTCCGTGATCACCCAAACGCTGCTGATAGTCACCGACGCTTTTTGTATCAAAGAACGTCATCGGCAGTTTTAGCAGTTTGGTCAAATAGTCACTGAGTACGTTGATATTGATGCGCGTGCTCATGTATAGGCTCACGTGACTGCTGATAAGTCCCATAAGAAACGAGCCTATGAAGATGAATATCTGAGCAAAAAAGATGTTAAGTATGATCCCCATATCACGCATTCCGATACCGTCATCCACCATCGCCTGGGTGAGGAACGGCGTGATAAGCGACAAGAGCATGCCGAACAGCATACCGAACGCCGACTGAGAGAGTTCCCAACGGAAAGGCCACACATATTTCTGAGCAAAACGGACAAGGCTGTGCTTCTCTTTCACCGGTTTTTTCGCAAAAAACTCCTCACGCGGTTCAATAGCGATGACCACGCCCTTGTTGCCATTGAGCCAGAAATGCGAAAAGGTTTCTTCATTAAAGGCATGCTTGCCATAAGCGGGATTGGCCACATAGTACTTCCATTTACCTGTCCATTTGTTTAACTTTATATCATATAGTACGACAAAATGATTCTGCTCCCAGTGCAAAATGGCTGGCAACGGACACTTCTCGCGCAATTGCTCTGTAGTCATTTCAAAGGTGGCACTGTTTGCACCTATTTTGTCTAAAGCATCACGAATACCGGCAACGCTCACCCCTTCACGAGTAAGGTGAGAGAGCGAACGTAAGTACGATAGTGGATAGTCCTTGCCGTAGGCAGAAGCCACCATGCGGATACATGCTGGACCGC
>CAMTJK010000235.1 GCA_947072805.1 uncultured Prevotella sp. | reverse complement strand
TTTCCCTAAAAATAACATCCCAAAAAGATGTATAAGTAAAAAAAAACATGTAAATTTGCAAGAAATATTGCTTACCTTATTATATAAAGGAATGTCAGAAAGAAGAGTAAGGGTGCGTTTTGCGCCCAGCCCGACAGGGGCTTTACACATTGGTGGAGTACGTACCGCACTTTATAATTATCTGTTTGCCCGCCAGCACGGGGGCGACCTGGTGTTCCGCATAGAGGACACCGATTCCAACCGCTTTGTTCCGGGAGCCGAAGAATATATCATAGAATCGTTCCGATGGCTCGGCATCACTTTCGACGAGGGCGTGAGCTTCGGCGGAAACTATGGTCCATACCGCCAGAGCGAGCGGCGCGACATATACAAGAAATACGTAAAACAACTGCTCGACGCAGGAAAAGCCTACATAGCCTTCGATACACCCGAGGAACTTGATGCAAAACGCAAGGAGACAGACAACTTCCAGTACGACGCACACACGCGTCTCGCCATGCGCAACTCCCTCACCCTGCCCGCCGAAGAGGTGGAAAGGCTCATAGCCGAAGGCAACCAATATGTGGTAAGATTCCTTATCAACCCGGGCGAAGAGATTCACGTGGACGACCTGATAAGGGGCGACGTGAAAGTGAAAAGCGACATCCTCGACGACAAAGTGCTATACAAGAGTGCCGACGAGCTGCCTACATACCACCTCGCAAACATCGTGGACGACCATCTCATGGAAATAACACACGTGATAAGGGGTGAAGAGTGGCTGCCAAGCGCTCCGCTGCACGTGCTTCTCTACCGCGCCTTCGGCTGGGAAGACACCATGCCACGATTCGCACACCTGCCGCTGCTGCTCAAACCGGAAGGCAAAGGCAAACTGAGCAAGCGCGACGGCGACAGACTCGGCTTCCCCGTATTCCCGCTCGAATGGCATGACCCCAAGACAGGAGAGGTATCGTCGGGCTATCGCGAAAGCGGATACTTCCCGGAAGCAGTGGTAAACTTCCTCGCACTGCTGGGATGGAACCCGGGCACGGAACAGGAACTGTTCAGCCTGGAGGAGCTCGTGCCGCTGTTTGACATAACCAAATGCAGCAAAGCCGGAGCACGCTTCGACTACCAGAAGGGAATGTGGTTCAACCACGAATATATACTGCGCAAAAGCCCCGAAGAGATAGCCGCTCTCTTCGCCCCCACCGTACGCGAACACGTACCCGGAGAGACGATGGAACGCATAGTGGATGTGGTGCGCATGATGAAAGACCGCGTGAGCTTCGTAAGCGAACTGTGGCAGCTGTGCTCCTTCTTCTTCGAAGCACCGCAGACGTACGACGAAAAGACCCGCAAGAAGCGCTGGAAGGAGGATTCGCCGCAGCAGATGGCCGAACTGGCTGAACTGCTCGAAGGCATCGACGACTTCAGCGTGGAGGGACAAGAGCACGCCGTGGAGCAATGGATAGAAGCAAAAGGCTACAAGCTGGGCAACATCATGAACGCATGGCGACTGACACTCGTGGGCGAAGGCAAGGGACCGGGCATGTTCGACATCTCGGCTTTCCTCGGCAAGGAGGAGACGCTGAAGCGAATGCGCAACGCCATCACTGCACTGTCGTAAGCAAAAAGGTGGGCTGAAGCAACAGAAGGACATGTACAACATAGCAATATACTTTTACCTGTTGGGCGTGGCAATAGCAAGCCTGTTCGACAAAAAAGTGAGGAAAATGTGGCGCGGCGAACGTGATGCGTTCGATGTGCTCAAACGCGAAGTCGATCCGTGTGCAAGCTACGTGTGGTTTCACGCTGCTTCGCTGGGAGAGTTCGAACAAGGACGACCGCTCATGGAACGCCTGCGACGCCGGCATCCCGAATACAAGATTCTCCTAACGTTCTTCTCGCCATCCGGATATGAGGTAAGAAAAAACTATCAAGGTGCCGACATAATATGCTATCTGCCACTCGACACCCCACTGAACGCCATACGGTTTCTGCGACTCGTACGACCGGTGATGGCTTTTTTCATAAAATACGAGTTCTGGTACAACTACCTGCACATTCTGAAGCACCGCAACATACCCGTGTACAGCATAAGCAGCATATTCAGACCGGAACAGATATTCTTCAAATGGTACGCACGAAGCTACGCAAAGGTGCTGCGCTGCTTCACACACTTCTACGTACAGAACGAAATAAGCAAGGAACTGCTTGCCAAGATAGGAATCACCGACGTTACGGTAACCGGCGACACACGCTTCGACCGCGTGCTCAACATCAAGGAGCAGTCGAAGCATCTGCCCCTGGTAGAGGCCTTCAGCAACGGCGCCAACGTGTTTGTAGCTGGCTCGAGCTGGGCTCCCGACGAGGATATCTTCATACGCTTCTTCAACAACCACCCCGACTGGAAGCTGATAATAGCTCCGCATGTCACCGACGAGGAACATCTGCAACAGATAGAACAGAAATGCAGCGGCAAGACCGTGCGCTACACACGCACTGACGAGCAGGAGGCAAGCGAGGCACGCTGTCTCATCATAGACTGCTACGGACTGCTGTCGAGCATATACCACTATGGCGGCATAGCATACGTGGGAGGCGGCTTCGGCGTGGGCATACACAACGTGCTTGAAGCGGCAGTGTGGAACGTTCCGGTGATATTCGGTCCGAACAACGGCAACTTCATGGAGGCACAGGAACTGAAAAAGGCTGAAGGTGGCTTTGAAATAGGTTCGTACGAAGACTTCGAGCAGATAATGAACCGCTTTATCGGCGACAGGAAGACAATGGAAAAGGCAGGAGCAACAGCCGGAGAGTACGTGAAAAGCCGTTCAGGAGCCACAATGCGCATACTCTCGGAGGTGAAGCTCTAAGCATAAAGCTACACAGAGATATGTTTTCTGCCGCTTTTAGCAAAAGGCTCGCGAAATCACAAAATAC
>CAMTJK010000234.1 GCA_947072805.1 uncultured Prevotella sp. | reverse complement strand
TTGAGAGTAAAAACGCCAAATTTCGCGTCGTAGGTTACAAATCGAGGTTTGGATGCCGATTAACACACGTTAATGTAAAGATTTTTGCCGGTTTTTTAATGGTTGTTAATGTAGTATAAAAGCTATTGCAAGAGACAGACTTTGCCTGGAGGGCGCAATGATGTCCCGTAGCAGCCGATAACCGTAATGTCGGATGACAATAAAGATGTATGTTTGTGCATAACTGCCTAAGGACCTCTTTGGATTGAAATTCCATGACAATTTTGTACTCTAATTGCTGATTTTGTGTAACTTTGTAACCGAAAGGCGTTGCAAAGAGATGAAAATATTAGTGATAGAGGACAATCCCGACCTGCTCGATGTGATTGTACAGTCTCTCAGAAAAGAGCGTTACTTGGTAGAGACAGCTTCCGATTTCGCTGCAGCACGTACCAAGATATTTGTGTATGAGTACGATTGTGTGTTGCTCGACATCATGCTGCCGGGAGGAAGCGGACTCGATTTGCTGAAGGAGATGAACACACGCGGACGCCGAATGAACGTGATAATCCTCTCTGCACGCGACTCCATAGACGATAAGGTAGAAGGGCTCGACCTCGGAGCTGACGACTATCTTGCCAAACCCTTCCATCTCGCCGAAATGCACGCACGCATAAAAAGCGTGTTGAGAAGAAACACAAGGGGAGGGGAACAGCTGGTAAGGCTCGGCAACGTTACCGTACACCCCGACACGTTCACGGTAGAGGTGAACGGAACGAACCTGGAACTCGGAAGAAAGGAATACGACATTCTTATGTATCTCGCCAACAGAAAAGGACGCCTCGTGGAAAAACAAACGCTCGCCGAGGGAGTGTGGGGCGACGACATAGACCAGGCAGACAACTTCGACGTGTTGTACGCACAAATGAAAAACCTGCGCAAGCGCCTGAAGACTGCCGGAGCATCGGTCACGGTGAAGACGGTGTACGGCTTCGGATACAAACTCGTGGTGGAGGAAGCGACAACGACAGACAACCATGATTAAACAATAATACAACAACCCCAAAAATGAAACTTGTACATCTCCTTACACTGCGCTTGTCGCTCATCAAGGCAATAGTGTTTGCCTTATGGGGTGTACTGTTCTACTTTGCCATCATCGACGAGATAAACGACGAGACGGACGACGCCCTCGAGGACTACGCGGAGGTGATAATGACAAAATGGCTCGCCGGCGAAGATATTCCCGACATGTCCAACGGCTCCAACAACCAGTATTATATGGAAAATGTGTCGCAGCAGTTTGCCGACACGCACCCCCACATTGTCTATGCCGACCGCGACGTGTACATAGAGCAGAAGCACGAACATGAACCCGCACGCACCATATCCTATATCTTCATGGACGACAACGGACAGTATCACTGTCTTACCGTCTTCACGCCAACCATCGACAAGGAAGACCTGAAGCAGGCTGTAGTGGTGTGGCTCGTGGTGCTCATTGGCGGACTGCTGCTCTGCATGGCGGTGGTAAACTGGCACACGCTGCGACACGGCATGCAACCGCTACACGCACTGCTGCGATGGCTCGAACATTACAGCATAGGGGCATCGGCTACCATGCCGCAGGTGAAGGCAAACGTAACGGAGTTCCGACGCCTCAACGACACCGTGGCTGACACCATAAGGCGCAGCGAAGAGAGCTACGAACAGCAGAAGGAGTTTATATCTAACGCCTCGCACGAGATACAGACGCCGATAGCCGTTGCACAGAACCGCCTGGAAATGCTGCTCGAAGACGAGACGCTCGGTGAGCACGCCATGGGAGAGGTGATAAAGGTGCTGCACGCGCTGAAAGGGCTGGCACGCACCAACCGCTCGCTCCTGTTGCTAAGCAAAATAGATAACGGGCAGTTTGCTGACACCGTAATGGTAGATATGGGCATGCTCGCCGAAAGTCTGTTGCCCGAGATTGCTTCTGCATACGACCATCTCGGCGTGTCGGTGCATGTAAATACGGAGGGCGTGGCACAGATAAAAATGAACGAGGCACTGGCCCGAACACTCATGACAAACCTGCTGAAGAACGCTTTCCTGCACAATGTGGAGGGGGGACAGATAGATATGCGTGTGACGAAAAACAGCATTACGCTCGCCAATACGGGAAAAAATGAGGCTCTCGATGTGACAAGGATATTCGAACGATTCTATCACTCGCCCGAAAAAACATCATCTACAGGGCTCGGACTGTCTATCGTCAAGGCTGTATGCGGCATCTACGGCATAGACATAGAGTATCGCTTCGCTGCAGGCATGCACTTCTTCAGCCTATCACTGCCGGGGAAGAACTAAAATTCTAAGAAAACACTTGTCGGGATGGTAGGATTATGAAATCTATTCTGTTGCCCTAAAACTTAAATTATTGTTAAATATGGATGGTGGGGCACTATTTTCAGATTTATTTCAGATTGTCATGCCATCTTTGCATCAAACAATAACACTAAAATCAACGGAGGATTAATTATGAAGACCATCATCAGAAAAAGCATTATGGCAGTGATCTGCCTCATCGCAGGCACAGTGACAACTTTCGCCGACAACGGTACCCCTGTCAAGGTGAACCAGCTGCCCACGGAGGCACAGCAAACCATCAAGTCGCACTTCGCCGACAAGAAGGTGGCAATGGCAAACGTGGAGGGATTTATATATAAGGAATATAAGGTGATATTTACCACCGGAGAGAAAATAGAGTTCGACCGCAAGGGCAATTGGACCGAAATAGACTGCAGAAGAAACGCCGTTCCCGCAAAGCTCGTGCCTGCAAAGATCGCATCGTACGTGAAAACCAACATGGCAGGAAAGAAAATCGTGAAGATGGAACGTGACATAAGCAAGGGCACTTACGAGGTGGAACTGGAGGACGACACGGAAATAAAGTTCGACAAGAA
>CAMTJK010000233.1 GCA_947072805.1 uncultured Prevotella sp. | reverse complement strand
CAGCGAGAAGCTGCCGTCAAGTCCTGATGCTGTTCCGTGAGTTTTATTTCCTTTGACAATTACGGACGCACCAATAATTTCTTCGCCCGATAGTTTGTCTTTTACCTTACCTCTGATTATTCCGGCGTAGCTGCCATGAGCCATAAGAAGTGAAGCTGTGAGAATAAATGCGAATTTCATAAAGGTCTTCTTTGTCTTGTTCTTGCTTCTTTAAATACGCTGTAAAATTACTGTTGTCGGATTACGAATATTTATAGAAACGCTGACAAAGCCGCTACAATGAGGTTACAATGATGTTATCGAGCGGAGCTAATGACCCGATAGAAATATAACTCCGATTATTCCATTAGCAACTATCAGAATTTTAGTACTCTGTAAGGCGTTAGCATAACAGCCAAAAAACCATGAAGCGAAACATACAGGACGAAGAGTATTCCTATTATATATATAATAAGGTATATATTATATAATAAGGTATACAGAACAGCATCCTCATCCGAAAATCATCACATTCCGTTTAGAATGTCGGGCAGACGGAAATACATTGCGCCTGTCATGCTTCTGTCAGCCGTGAAAGTGACATATTGTCAGCCTTGAGACAATTGGCACGGTGTTTGAAATGACAATAAGCGAACGGAGAAACGGTGTAGCCGTACATTCCGTTATAAACGAAAACAAAATAAAGGATTAATCAAATAAAAACAAGTAATTATGAACATCAAACCATTAGCGGACAGAGTACTGGTACTCCCCGCACCGGCAGAAGAGAAAGTGGGAGGCATTATCATCCCTGACACAGCAAAGGAGAAACCCCTCCACGGTAAGATTGTAGCCACTGGAAACGGCACCAAAGACGAAGAAATGGTGCTCAAAGATGGCGACGAAGTGCTCTATGGCAAGTATTCAGGCACCGAATTGGAGTACGAAGGAGAAAAATATCTCATCATGCGCCAGAGCGATGTACTCGCTGTTATAAAATAAATAAGACTAATAAAACAACAGAATCAACAACAAGATGCTGCCTAAAGTGTGTAATGGCATGACAAGACAACATCTTACAAACAAAAAATATTATGGCTAAGGAAATAAAATTCAATATGGACGCCCGCGATCTTCTCAAGAAGGGCGTTGATCAGCTTGCTGATGCAGTGAAAGTTACACTCGGTCCGAAGGGACGTAACGTTATTATCGAAAAGAAATTCGGAGCTCCGCAGATTACCAAGGACGGTGTTACCGTAGCTAAGGAAGTGGAACTCGATGACCATTTCGAGAATACAGGCGCGCAGCTCGTGAAGAGCGTGGCAAGCAAGACCGGCGACGATGCTGGTGATGGAACCACCACTGCCACCATTCTCGCTCAGAGCATTGTCAGCGTAGGTCTGAAGAATGTTACGGCAGGTGCAAATCCCATGGACCTGAAACGCGGTATAGACAAAGCTGTAGATGCCGTTGTGGAATATATAAAGAGCAACGCCGAGAAGGTAGATGACAACTACGACAAGATTGAGCAGGTAGCCACAGTTTCGGCAAACAATGATCCCGAAATAGGCAAGCTCATCGCTGATGCCATGAGAAAGGTAAGCAAGGACGGCGTTATCACAATAGAAGAGAGCAAGAGCCGTGACACATACATCAATGTTGTGGAGGGTATGCAGTTTGACCGCGGTTATCTGAGCAGCTACTTCGTTACCGATACAGACAAGATGGAGTGCGTGATGGACAATCCCTATATCCTTATCTATGATAAGAAGATTAGCAACATCAAGGACTTCCTCCCCATCTTGCAGCCTGCAGCAGAGAGCGGACGCCCGTTGCTCGTAGTGGCAGAGGATGTAGATTCTGAAGCACTTACAACCCTGGTTGTAAACCGTTTGCGCGGCGGTCTGAAGATATGCGCAGTAAAGGCTCCTGGTTTCGGCGATCGCCGCAAGGCCATGTTGGAAGACATCGCAGTGCTTACCGGCGGAACTGTGATAAGCGAAGAGAAGGGCTTGAAACTCGAGCAGGCCACACTCGAAATGCTCGGTACCTGTGACAAGATAACCGTAACAAAGGATAATACCACTATTGTAAACGGTGCCGGCGACAAGAAGGCTATAGCTGATCGTGTAGCTCAAATAAAGAACGAGATAAACAACACCACAAGCTCATACGACAAGGAGAAGTTGCAGGAGCGTCTTGCCAAGATGGCAGGCGGAGTTGCTGTTCTCTACGTCGGTGCAAACAGCGAGGTGGAAATGAAGGAGAAGAAAGACCGTGTGGACGATGCTCTCTGTGCAACACGCGCAGCCATAGAAGAAGGCGTTGTTGCCGGCGGCGGCACTACATACATCCGCGCTCTCTCTTCACTGAAGAACCTCAAAGGTGCAAATGCCGATGAGCAGACCGGTATCAATATCGTGGAGCGCGCCATCGAGGAGCCTCTGCGCCAGATTGTTACAAATGCCGGCGGCGAGGGAGCCGTGGTTGTACAGAAAGTACGTGAAGGCGAGGGCGACTTCGGTTACAATGCACGTACCGATGTGTACGAAGACATGCGCAAGGCCGGTGTCATAGACCCCGCAAAGGTGGCTCGTGTGGCTCTCGAGAACGCTGCTTCGATAGCAGGCATGTTCCTTACCACAGAATGTCTCATCGTGGACAAACCTGAAGACAAACCCGCAATGCCGATGGGTGGAGCTCCGGGAATGGGCGGAATGATGTAATTTTGCAAAGCGAACATATCAAAAAGAGAGACAATCTGTAACGATTGCCTCTCTTTTGCTTTTAATATCCGTTTTTTATGTAATTTTTAATTGCAAAAATTTTGAAGTCATTCGGAAAGTTAATATCTTTGCAACAACAATAACAATCAATTGTAAGATATTAAAATCTCTGAAGATATAAAGATATTTTTGATTTGTTTTAGTAGATTAGTTTTTAAGTAGTTTGTTTTT
>CAMTJK010000232.1 GCA_947072805.1 uncultured Prevotella sp. | reverse complement strand
TACAGCGCAGTGGACTCGCTCGAACACTGTTCCATCGAGATGTGCGGCGGATAGACCACACCGGCAGATGCCGCCCACGAAGGCAGTTTGCGTCGCGCCGCCTGTTGTCCGGCTATCTGATTGAGGGCATAGGCAAGGTCGATATCAGTGCGTGCGGATGCCTTCAGAGCCAGAGCCGGCACATCGTCATCGCAATGAAGGCGGATGAAATCGGCGGTAGCCTCGGTGCAACGGAGTGCTGATTGCTGTTCGTTCATATATATATTATAATAATGTATATACCTATTATATAATAATGTATATGCAAAGGTATATAAAATATCACCGTTACACGCCGTTTCAAGGCGCAAACAGACCAAAAGGCAGAAAAATACGCACGGCAAAGACCGCAATACCACCGACAAAACAGTTGCATAACAATGACAAAATAATACGACCTGTTTGGGGTAAAAACGACACAAACGTGCTATATTGTGCAATAATTAACAAATTTTAGTCGCTGCGGATTCCATCAAAAGTAAAAAAAACTTATCTTTGCCACACATTTATATATATATGTATACCATATAACGCAAAAATTCATCATCTGATACTGTTGAAAATGAAGTGTTGCGTTACGCCATGACAAACAGATCTACGATAATTGTCGCATAATATAAAAGAAATAAAAGTATTAAGTCATGAAGTTTTTGAGTAAAAGTGTGCTGATGGCAATGGCAGCAGGAAGCATCGTTGCCGCTTCTTGCTCGCATGACGCGGAATATTTTGACCCCGCACAGGAAGAAGCTAACAGAAAAGCCAACTATGGCACAAACTGGAAGAACGTTTTCGGAAACGTTGCCGCAGAACAGGATTGGAACGTAGCTGTATCGGTAAAGGCAAACATCGACCTCACCGGTCTCAGCGATGCCAAGACGGTGAGAATATACACCGGCCTTCCCGGCGGAAAGAACTGCAGACTGGTGGCAGAACAACCGGCTGACAAAGAGACCTTCTTCTTTGACATCAGCGAAACGTCTACCAACGCCTACGCTACAATAACAAACAGCAAGGGAGACTTCATTCTGGCTAACTATTACAGCATAAACAACGGCATGATGTTCGTCTCGAACAAAGTGCGCGGCACGCGCTCAGGCGAATGTCCGACCACATTGGGCGACAAAGTGACCTTCTACAACTGGTATAACTCTCCCGAAAGCTACGACCTGGCCGGATGCAGCGACTGGATGGACGGCAATCAGCACAGGTATTGGGAGGGGATATATCCTTTCAACAACGAATGGGACTTCATGGTAAGGTACTCCGTGGTTTTCGACTTCTACAAACTAAACAGCGTACAGACACAGACAGGTCCTTCAATAAAGGTGTCTGACATGGCTGACATTGTAGGAAAGGATGGCATGTTCGCCGAACAGGGCTATGACGCCGCCGGCAACTGTAACCTGAAACACTGGTACGACCAGCTGAAGGTGCAGGACGGCGTGGAATTTGTAATGGAAAGCGATGGTCCGATGCAACTCAACTTCATCTACGGCGCAACGCAGAAGTACAACCGCGTGGGCTATATATACTACAAAGAGGGAGCCACAACGGCTGAAATACTGCGCGCTCCGCGATACCTGCTCATGGAAGACGCCACTCCCACAACCAACATCAAGAGAGACGGAGCTTCATTCTCTGACGGAATGCAGCCTGCTTACGACGTAAACTCATTCCAGAATTACGGCGGCAGCGACATAATGTTCACCGGCACACAGTATAATCTCGTCTATTTCGACGAGAACGGCAATGCCTCTTATACCTTCCCACAAGGAACACACATCGTATTCTTCGGCATAAACGGCAACAGCAACTCGTGGAAAGACCTTTCCCTGTCAGGAAGCGACATACGCTACTCACTGCCGTGGATGAACCGCTACTTCTACTATAAGTGGTACGAGAACCATCCCTCATGGGAAGAGAAGGACGCTGCAACCAACTTCGTGACTTACAAATGGAATAAACATATCGTGGTGGGATATGAAGACGAAGGCGGCGACTGCGACATGAACGACATAATATTCTTCGTGGATGGAGCAGGCAAGCCGGCAGGAAGACCCGACATAGGCACACCGGTGCAGACACAGTCGTGGATTCTCGCCTGCGAGGACCTCGGAGGTTCTGACGACTTCGACTTCAACGACGTTGTGTTCAAGGTGTCGCACGCAAGCGGACAGACTACAGCCGCCGTCACACCGCTCGCCGCCGGAGGTGTGCTGCCCGCCACCATCTGGTGCAACGCAAGCAGTGCTCCGCAGCGCGTGGGCGAAATACACACACTGTTCGGCTACAGCACCGCAACGATGATAAATACCGGCGATGGCTCACAGGTGAACGGCGTCGTGGCTGACCCCGTAAACGTGACAGTGCCCGCAGACTACAGCATCACCAACAACATGGGAAGCTTCACACTTATCGTAGAATCGGGAAGAGCCGGCAACGACAGCTACACCGTAGACCTTACAGTATCGGCTCCCGGCAAGGGCTCTGAACCGCAGATGATATGTGTGCCCGGCTCATGGAAATGGCCCAGGGAGCAGATAAGAATAAGCGACGCTTATCCCGAATTCGGCAAGTGGGGCAACAACTACAACAACGGAACATGGTACAACAGCTATGTTTCGGGTACCGTGATAGAATAAAAAGACAAGTCCGGACAAGAACCCGGACGTAAAGAAATAAAGAAGGGCGTATCAGCAGCCGCACGGCTTACGATACGCCCTCTTTTTTAACCTTTTGTTTTGCCATTCGCTCTATTTAGTGTAACTTTGCAATTAGTTATGGTTCTGAATTATATTTGGATTGCATTCTTCCTCATAGCCTTTGTCATAGCTACGGCAAGACTTATATTCTGGGGCGACACAAGTGTGTTCCCGGCTATGATGGATTCTACCTTCGCTTCATCGAAGACGGCATTC
>CAMTJK010000231.1 GCA_947072805.1 uncultured Prevotella sp. | reverse complement strand
AAAATGCCAAGTTGAAAGACGAGAACGAGCGTATCAGAAAAGCCTTTCCCGATGCTGTCAAAAAGGAGGTCGGGAAAAAGACAAAGGCATTGACCGAAGAGAAGCAGAAAGCGGAAGCCGAGCGTGACAGGGCTTTGGCGCAGAACCGTTCGCTCGGCATGGAGAGGGACAAGGCTGTCCGACAGCTTCAGGAAAAGAAGACCGGGGAGCAGCACCGCATCAACATGGCGGTGAACCGAGCCATATCGGAGAAGGACAAGACCATCCGAATGTTGCAGGGTGCGCTGAAAGCGAGCCGGGATATTTTGAATGTCATTGCGGACATTCTTTACAAGGCAAGCGAGGTGTTCAGGCGAGCCATCGATGCGATTATCCATTTCGGTACGGAGCAGCACAAATCAATCTTTGCCCCGTCCGAAGCCGCAGACATCAAGAGTGTGATGCAGAAGTACGGAGAAACAACCGAACAGCAGAAAGCGGTCGGCGCATGGCTCTGTGATTATGCGGAAAGCCAACAGCCGTTTGACGAAATAAAACATCGCCATACACTCAATGAGGTTGGCGATGTCGCAGAGGGTAAGTATGACTGGAAGATTGACAAGACAGAACAAAGTTTGCAAAGATAAAGATTAGAAACCGTTGTGTCAGATAGCGTTCAAAGAAACCTATGCCTTCTTCTTTCTTCTTCATATTCCTGTACTTTTTTACATTCAATGCTTCATATTAACAATTCCCTCCGCATATACATTTCGGCAGTTCTTTATTCAGAATCTTAGTAATGTAAAACTCTGCGAATCTCTGCCGGATTTCATTTCTCACTCTGCGAAATTCGTCTGTTATTTGCTTATCCGTGCCGATGGCTGTTGCCGGATCATCAAAGCCTATACGCAGACGATGGCGAACATCGCCCGTAAACACGGGGCATGATTCATGTGTTCCACCGCAAACGGTTATAACATAATCCCAAGCCTCCGCAAGATATATTTCCACGCCCTTTGGTTTGTATGTGGAGATGTCTATCCCCATTTCCTGCATGACCATGATTGCTTTAGGATGTACCTGTTGCACCGGATGTGTTCCTGCCGAATACACTTCAAGCAAATTGTCAAACGACTGCAAGAAACCCTGTGCCATTTGGCTGCGGCAGCTGTTTCCTGTACAAAGAATAAGTATCCTCATATTGTTTATATATTTTAGTTCCCGTATCTATATGCGATTTAGAAAAAAGTCCCGAATACATATCCTGAAATCGTTGCCATCACGATAACCAATGCCACATAGACAGCAGTCTTCTTCGTGCCCATCACGCCGCGAATAACCAGCATATTGGGCAGCGAGAGCGAAGGACCTGCAAGCAGGAGTGCCAACGCCGGACCTTTCCCCATGCCCGAAGCCAGCAATCCCTGTATGATAGGCACTTCAGTCAGTGTGGCAAAGTACATGAAGGCTCCCGTGAACGAAGCGAAGAAATTGGAGAGAAGCGAGTTTCCGCCAACTGCCCACGCAATCCATTCGTTGGGGATGATACCTGCAATAGCCATATTGTCATGTGTCGAACCGAGCAGAAAGCCTGCCGTCACCACGCCCACAGCCAGCAGGGGCATAATCTGTTTGGCAAAGCCCCACGAAGCCAATGCCCATTCGCGGTTTTCCTCATTCCGTTTGTCGAACAAGAGGATTACGGAAAGTGAGGCAACTGCTACTATCATCGGCAGCAATGGCACAAGTTTCGCGTTAGTCACGAACAGGTTTGCCCATACAACCGACAAGCCCGTAAGGAGGACTCCAGCCGCCACCCAGAACGTTCTCAGACGCAGTACCTTTATCAACAACCCGCACATAAGTAGTGCCAATACACCCACGATGTGCCATTTGTGCATATAAATCAGACTCCATGCACCTGCGTCATTGGCAGACGGTGCGCCCCAGTTGGCGAACACGAGTATCAGTACCAACGTGAAGAAGTGCATCGAAGTCTGCCACATCGGACGTTTTTCGGGTGGCGGCACGATGTTCATCTGCTGTTCTTTCCTTGCTTTTTCCTCATTCCGGAAGATGAACGACATGGCAAGACCGATGATGAAAGAAAAGGCTACCGCCCCGATCATGCGTGCCATACCCATTTCAAGACCAAGAATGCGGGCAGTCAGGATAATGGATAAAATGCTGATTGCCGGACCGGAATAGAGGAACGCCACCGCAGGACCTAATCCTGCTCCACGTTTGTATATACTGGTGAACAGCGGCAGGATGGTACAGGAACATACCGCCAGTATGCCTCCGGAAATGGCGACAACGGAGTAAGAAATCCACTTCTTTGCGTTCGCTCCGAAGTATTTCAACACAGAGCCTTGACTAACGAACACCGCTATCACTCCGGCAATGAAGAAAGCAGGCAACAGGCAGAGCACAACGTGTTCGCGTGCGTACCATCGGGCAAGGTCGAGCGTGGCATCAATGGCGGTTGTAAATCGCTGGCTCTCTAACGGCAGGAAAAAGATAGCGGCGAATACCGCCGCTATCCAAAACAGTTTTTTCAGTTCTTTCGTTGTCTCCACCGCAATGCCTCCGTTAAATGCCAAGCAAGTTTCTGACTTCCGCTTCTGTCGGCACATGACCTTTCAGCCGCACCACGCCGTCCACTACCACGGCAGGAGTGGTCATGATGTTGTAGCTCATCATTTCGGCAATGTCATCCACCTTTGTAAGTTTCACATCGAGACTATTCGCCTTGATAACCCGTTCTATCACGGTATAGGTTGCCTTGCATTTGGCACAGCCGGGGCCAAGCACTTTTATATCCTTTACCGTGCCTGTCGGTGTGGAGCAGGATGTGGAGGTGTCTTCGGCTGCATCCGTGTCGCTTCCGCAACCGCACGAGCCAGCAGGCATTTCATCGTTTTCTTCCACAATCAGGCTGTCACCGCACGAACATGAACAGGGCTTTGGTGAGAACAGGGATGCCCAGAATCCTTTTTTTTCTTTCTTTGTTTCCATTTCTGTAAATGATTTTATAGTAATACATTGAATAAATAACCGGAAATTACGGCAGTAAGGAATATCACGGCAACGATGACCGCCACAAGTTTCTTACGGAAGATGCTGGCAAGCATCGTCATTTCGG
>CAMTJK010000230.1 GCA_947072805.1 uncultured Prevotella sp. | reverse complement strand
TTTGGAAATTTGGCGTGATTTTGTTTGGAAATTTGGCGCGATTTTGTTTGGAAATTTGGCGCAGCCGTCGTTACGGTTTTGTCGTAGTTTTTCAGCGTCGTTGCAGGTACATTTGTCCCTTTCTTATTATTACGCCTTTATATGTGTCGTTCACGCGCTGTCCGCACAGGTTGTATGTCGGTGTGTTGTCATCGTGCTGCATATCCGCGTGTCTTGCGAGGTCTATGCCGTTGGCGATGTTGTCGATGTTGTCAGGCAGATAGTAGCTGAGGTGCGGAGGTTGGTTGTAGGCAGATGTCTGCCACACCGTAGCCATTCTGTAGTGGTGGTCGTGCATGAGACACGGCACGCGGTAGTCGGTGACATAAGGCGTTGAGAAGATGTACAGGTGCGAGCGTGTGGAGTTGTCGTAATATATTTGTTCCTCGCGCCAGTCGCCGAATACGTCAGCTTGAAGGTTAGGCGTATATTTGATGAGATTGGTGCCTATGTTGTAGGTAGAAGGCATGTCGATGATGACAGACTGTCCTTTGCTTACACCTTTCCATTTATATATGATGCCCGTTTCGGTAATTTCCTCGAGCAGATCGCCGTCCCAGTAGGTACGGAAGTTTGCTGACGGGCGTTTTGTTCCCACAATTTCGCCCTCGGCGGTGTAGAAGTTGTAGTTGTATCCCCAGTATTCGCATCCCCTGTAGTTGTTGTCCACGTCGGCACACAAGCCGCGTCCCACGTCGGTGCCGGTATATTGTCCGCTGATGTGTTCGCCTGTCAGGGCGTCGTGCATCTCAATGCCGTACTTTGCCGTCGTTTCCTCGTGTACCATCATCACCTCCAGTCCCGGACGGTCAGGCATGAGGTCGCCCACGTGCAAGGCATCTCCGTGTCCCAGTCCTGTACGATATAAAAGTGTTCCGTCGTCGTCTATTGCGCACGAGCCGTATATTATTTCGTCGCGCATGTCGCCGTCCACGTCAGCCACCTGTACCGTGTGTGCACCCTCGCCGTATGCTCCTATGCCGCCGCGTGTCGATGCGTGCAGCCATCTGGTGTTCAGTTCTTTTCCGTCGAAATCCACAGCCCACAGGAATGCCGCCGTATAGTATCCGCGGCACATTACCAGCGATGGGCGTTGTCCGTCGAGATAAGCCACGGCAGCGAGGTATCTTTCGGAGCGGTTGCCGTAGGAGTCGCCCCATTCTCCGTTGCTTATAATGTTGTGTGCAGGCTGATAATGTGTCGTTGCCAGTTCCTCTCCGGTAAGGCCGCTGAATACGGTGAGATACTCTGGTCCGGTGGTGATGGTGCCCAGGCTTGACGATTCTGACGAGCGGTAGTCGGCGTCGGCGCTGTCGTCATCCAGCAGCACGGGGTTGCCTTTGCCGTCGATGGTGCCCGGTGCTGTCTTGCAAGCCAGTTCCGCCTTTCCGTCGCCGTCAAGGTCGTACACCATCAGTTGTGTGTAGTGTGCTCCGGCCCTGATGTTTCTTCCGAGGTTTATGCGCCACAGATGCGTGCCGTCCATTCTGTAACCGTCTATTATTACCGGTCCGGTGTAGCTCACCTGCGAGTTGTCTTTCTGTCCGGCTCCTGTAGTTGAAGAGTTTTTCTCTTCGCCGTAGTTGCACGGGTCCCATTTCATTATTATCTCATATTCGTGGTCGCCGTCCACGTCGGCAACCATGCAGTCGCCCGGCACGTACTCATATTTTCCCGATGGCGTTTCGCCCTCTTCGGGGCGGTTGAGTGGAATGTCGAGATAGCCGTTTTTCAGCATTATGGCGTTTGATGTCTCCACGACGCTGCCGTTGCTTATTGCCTCCACCATGTAGCTGTCTATGCTATTGCCGTTCTTGTCCCAGTAGTTTGTGCTTCCGCTTATGGGAGTGCTGTTTAGTTTTTTGCCGTTGCGGTACACGTTAAACGATATGTCGCGTGGGTCGTCGATGAGCCACCGCCAGTTTACGAGATATCCGCTTGACGACTTTGTGGCTATGGCGCCGCGTGTAAGCGGTTCGGGGTCGAGCACGAAGGGGCGTCCTGCGTATGGCATTCTCAGCGGCACCTGCAGTTGTGCTTCAGCCGCTTCCGAGCGTTTCATGCCCTCCTTTGTGGCGTAAGCCCTTATGCGGCACGAGCGTCCCGGTGTCACCGCACCTGTATATGGTATGCCGTAGTCCCATGCGTTGGCGTGGTCTACGAGACAATAGTATAGTTCTGCATCGGGAGTAGAGCAGCTCAACGTGAATGATTCGCCGCTGACAGTTATTTCGGGTGTTGCCACCTCTTCCCTCTTGTCGGGAGAGGTGATGGTTATGGTCTGTACTATTACGCCTCCGGTGGGTGTGAAGCTTATGCTGCCGTCTTCGGTAACGGTAAATTCGTAGGTCTTGTACGATGATGTGGTGTAGGTTTCGTCGCCCACGTCACCGGTCATGTTGGTTATGCTCTTGATACCGGCGGGGTTGCTTGACGACGATTTTATCTTTATCTGTACTATGCTTCCCTTCTCGTAGTTACCCAGCTTTACCTCTGCCGAGTTTTGCATCTGCATTCCGTTGTTTTTGGAGGCCAATTTCCACAGCAGCAGGTTGCCTGCACTCACGCCTTTCCCAATCAGTATTCCCTCATATTCGGCTATTATTTTCCCGTTGGCTTTCAGCGGTGTGCCATCGGTGCTGAATTTGCTGACGTACCGTCCTTTGGTGTTCCATCCCCAGTTGTCGGTATCGGCTTCGAGATTAGCCACCGATTCGTCACACAATGACTTGAAGTTCCACGACTTCACTACCTCGGGAGCATTTTGCGCGAGGCATACGTTACATACAAATAAAAACGCTAAGGTAAAGATGCTGATACTTTTCATATAAATGATTTTGCCGCGTAGATAGTTAATTTTATTCATATATATGTGTATTTTCGACTGTTTCGTATAAAAACAGGCTGTTTTTTCGGAAGAATCATTGTGTCTTGTATAAAAATATATTCTAAGAGCCAAATCTGTCATTATGTCGGCGCAATAAGATTAGGATACCTCGTTTTGAAAAATCGAATTGAGAACATGAAAAGACATCTTGCAGCGGCGTTTGTAAGTGCACTTAATGAAAGTTAATTTGTAAAGATATTTGGTCGAATTTAACATTTTTA
>CAMTJK010000229.1 GCA_947072805.1 uncultured Prevotella sp. | reverse complement strand
TTTCGATTATTCTTCGACGGCGGCCTGCGCGGCTGCAAGACGTGCAATAGGCACGCGGAAAGGAGAACAACTTGCGTAATTCATACCTATTTTAGCACAGAACTTAACCGAACTAGGTTCGCCTCCATGCTCTCCGCATATACCACAGCGTAGATTCTGGCGGACACCACGACCCTTTTCTACTGCCATCTTTATGAGCTGACCAACGCCCTTCTGATCAAGCACTTGGAAAGGATCTACCTTGAGAATCTTCTTGTCAAGATATACGGGCAGGAAGCTGGCAATGTCATCGCGGCTGTAGCCAAAAGTCATCTGCGTGAGGTCGTTGGTACCAAAGCTGAAATACTCAGCTTCTGTAGCTATACGATCGGCAGTGAGGGCTGCACGAGGAATTTCAATCATCGTACCAATCTCGAAGTCAATTTCGACTCCATACTCTGCAAAGACATCCTTGGCTGTCTTCTGGATAATCTCTTTCTGCTGCTTCAACTCGTAAAGGATACCAATAAGGGGCACCATGATTTCGGGCATAGGATGTTTGCCCTCCTTCTTCAATTCACATGCAGCAGAAAGAATTGCACGTGTCTGCATAGCTGTAATCTCGGGGAAAGTAATACCAAGACGACATCCTCGATGACCAAGCATAGGGTTATTTTCAGCGAGACTTGCCACACGCTTCTGTATCTCCTCCACGCTTACACCCATTTCTTCTGCCATTGTCTGCTGACCTTTGAGATCATGTGGAACGAACTCGTGGAGAGGCGGATCAAGGAGACGTATATTAACAGGGCAACCGTCCATTGCATCAAGAATACCCTTGAAGTCGGCCTTTTGATAAGGCAGGAGCTTGGCAAGTGCTTTCTCACGACCTTCTACTGTATCCGCAAGAATCATTTCACGCATAGCTACTATCTTTTGGTCCTCGAAGAACATATGCTCTGTACGAGTAAGACCAATACCCTTAGCACCAAAAGCTCGTGCTACGCGGGCGTCATGAGGAGTATCTGCATTTGTGCGAACCTGCAACTTTGTGTACTTGTCACAAAGGTCCATAAGAGCTTTGAAATCACCTGATAGTTCGGCAGCCTTAGTTGGTATTTCTCCTGCATATACCTGTCCTGTGGAGCCATTGATGGATATGTAGTCACCTTCCTTATATACATTACCCTCTATCTCTACAGTCTTGTTCTTGTAGTCTACATTGATGGCTCCTGCTCCCGAAACACAGCATTTACCCATACCACGTGCCACTACAGCTGCATGAGAAGTCATACCGCCACGGGCAGTGAGAATTCCTTCTGCAGCCGACATTCCTGCAAGATCTTCAGGTGATGTTTCTATGCGGACCATTACTACACGACGACCATCTTCACGCCATTTTTGTGCATCATCAGCATGGAATACAATCTGTCCGCAGGCAGCTCCCGGTGATGCAGGTAGTCCACGAGTGATGATTTTAGCTTTTTTAAGAGCATCCTTGTCGAAAACAGGATGAAGCAGTTCATCGAGTTTCTGAGGTTCACAACGAAGAAGTGCTGTGCGTTCATCTATCTCGCCCTCACGGAGAAGATCCATTGCTATCTTGACCATGGCTGTACCTGTACGTTTGCCATTACGTGTCTGAAGGAACCAAAGCTTACCCTCCTGTACTGTAAACTCCATATCCTGCATGTCATGATAATGCTTTTCGAGCATCTTCTGCAGTGAATTGAGCTGTGCATAGATGTCAGGCATAGCTTCCTCCATAGAAGGATAGCGAGAAGCACGTTCCTCTTCACTGATACCCTGCAGGGCTGCCCATCGACGTGAACCCTCTACGGTAATTTGCTGCGGGGTGCGTATACCGGCTACCACATCCTCACCTTGTGCATTTACAAGATATTCTCCATTGAAAAGAGCTTCTCCTGTGGCTGCATCACGACTGAAGCATACGCCGGTAGCTGATGTATTGCCCATGTTACCAAATACCATTGCCATGACAGTAACAGCTGTACCCCATTCTGCAGGTATGCCCTCCATCTTACGATACAGGATGGCACGTTCGTTCATCCATGAGTCAAATACAGCACAGATAGCTCCCCAAAGCTGTTCCATAGGATCTGTGGGGAAATCCTTACCTGTCTGGGCTTTAATAGCACTCTTGAAGCGACTTACGAGCTGTTTAAGTTCATCTACAGTGAGATCATTGTCGGCTACAATGCCACGCTGCGCCTTCACTTCTTCGATGATATCCTCAAATGGGTCACGATCTTCTTTATTAACAGGTTTCATGCCTAATACAACGTCGCCATACATCTGCACGAAACGGCGGTAACTATCGTAGGCAAAACGCTCATTGCCGGTGCGGCGGGCAAGTCCTTCAACAACTTCGTCATTAAGACCAAGATTGAGGATGGTGTCCATCATACCCGGCATGGAAGCGCGAGCACCAGAACGTACACTGACAAGCAGTGGGTTGGCAACATCACCAAACTTACTGTTCATCAAGCCTTCAATGTGCTTCACGGCATTGGCTACATCTTCCTTGAGAAGTGCCACAACATCGTCCTTACCTTTGCGGAAATATTCATTACATACATCGGTGGTGATGGTGAAGCCTGGAGGAACCGGGACACCAATAAGGTTCATCTCCGCCAAGTTGGCACCTTTGCCTCCGAGAAGATTTCTCATGTCCGCCTTACCTTCAGCTTTTCCGTTGCCGAAAGTATAAACTCTTTTTTCACTCATAAGTTAGTTTTTATTTACGATTAACACTTGATATGTTTTTTACTATTCTGCAAATATAATCCTTTTCTCTATCTCTTGCAAGATTTTTTCAGAAAAATTTATTTCTGGCAACAACAGTATCGCTAAAACCAAACCCTTAGTAGACACTGCCAGAGCACTACCTACTATGTACTAAAGGGAGGCAATACAAATGAAAAGAACTTGATTCAAAATCTCAACTAATTGCTTCATATAATAGCGCAGATTTCTATTATAAATATCTATAATATATTAAGGTATGTACAACAGCATTATCTCTTTCTCAAAGTCACTACATACAACCAAGGCTAACTGCCGACAGGTGCTCGTAACTGCACTTAATAAGAGTTAATTTGTAAAGATATTTGGTCGAATTTAACATTTTTAAATCCGGCATTCTAGGTGTAAATATTTGTTAATGAAAGTGGGTCGATTTATGCTCCCGACGGGTCGAAAAACCGTTAC
>CAMTJK010000228.1 GCA_947072805.1 uncultured Prevotella sp. | reverse complement strand
ACACCTCACTTCTTTCGCTTTGCGTTACCTGCTCCAATTTCACGTCGTATGATGTCACGATAGGAACACGCCCGAACATATCCATCGCATAATAGTAGAACAAGGCTCGTACAGCTCTTACCTCTGCCGTGAAATCTCTTGTCTGTTCTGCTGAAAGCAGAGTCTGATGGCTATCAATGATAGAAAGCGACTGGTTAGATATAACAATTACCTTGAAGAGGTATTTCCATACATTATATAAATTAATATCATTGGCATTCCATTTGTGCTGATACATGTTCTCCCACAAACCGCCATCATACCAGTCTCCACCACGGATTGGAATCATTGCCTCGTCAGTGGTCAAGGTATTGTAGTCGTAAATACCCCGGCAAGTTCCTTGAAGCCCTTCCGACTCCTGATTGCTCCCTATGTAGTTGTACAGGGAAGCTACTGCGTTTTTGTATATATTATCAGCATTGTTGTAGATTGCCTCCTGGTCCAGCTGGTCTTTGGGATGCTCATCCAGACAGCTGCTGAAACAAAGCATTAACGGTGCTGCTAATATGTATTTAATAATAGTCTTCATACTCTTTTCGTTTTAAAATTGTACACTCAGTCCCAATGAGTAAGTACGGTATAATGGATAGTTGCGCTTGTCGTCAATACCCATCGTACTGTTGACAACATAGCTATTTATCATTGGTGTCAAACCTTTATATCCGGTGATTGTTCCAATGTTGCTAATGTTGCATGATACACGCAAGGAACGAATAAGCTTGCTCCTCAAAGGCACATTGTAGCCTATTGTCAGATGCTCGAAGTTCAGGTAGTCACCTTTTTCAAGCCAGTAGTCAGAGACTCTCTGGTCTATGATGTTCTTCTTTGGAGCATCCTTAAAGACATTGTAGTCTGGGAAGCAAGCCATGCTTGTGTAAGCCAGTCCTGTTCCATTGAAAATCTTGTGCCCGAATGCTCCATTCATCTGTATGGAGATATAGTAATTCTTGTATCTGAAACTGATGTTTGAGCCAAGGATCACCTTTGGTGTGGCTTGTCCTGCAATGTATCGGTCGCCTCCATCGCTTAAGTCCACATTGCCATTATGGTCAAGGTCCTCTATGTCGTAAAAATAGCTGCCGTTCTCGTTCTTGACAAGTCCCTTGCAATGGGGTAGGTAGAAAACGCCAAGCGGCTGTCCAACTATCTGATAGACCACGTTGTTGTCGCCGCCGTTTTGACCAGCACCATCCAATGATCCAATAGCGGTGATGTTTGCTGCCGACATGCTCATTCCCTTGTAATCTCCACTTAGCGAGATGAGTTTGTTGCTTTGAAACGACAGATTCATATTGATGTTAAGATCCAGGTCCTTCTTGCATATTGGCTGCACGGACAACCCCAGTTCAAATCCGCGGTTTGACATAGAGCCAATGTTTGCCAGCAATGTATTGTATGCGAATGGTGGAACCGGAACCTCATAGGCGTAGAGCATGTCGGTGGTCTTGGAATAGTAATACTCCGCTGTAAGCATAAGCCTGTTGGCAAAGAGACCAATGTCCGCACCGAGGTTAAACGTTGTCTTCGTTTCCCACTTCAAATCAGGATTGTTGTTTCTTACCATACCAAGGGTTACTGTTGGAGAACTCTTTACCGGAACAATGCCAGTCTGCCTTACGGTGTTCATGGTTGTGTAGGCGGAGATACCGCCAAGATTGCCCGCCTGTCCCAAACCAGTGCGGAGTTTAAGCATTGACAGCGGTTTTATGTTGGCAAGGAAGCTTTCCTTCTTCATGTCCCAAGTGAATGATACAGATGGGAAGAAGCCCCATGTATTGTTGTCACCTACCATTGACGATCCGTCACCGCGAGCATTTACCGCTAATGTATATCTGTCAAGCAAATTATAAGTAATGCTTCCCATTACAGAAGCCAGAGATTGGTCTTCGTATGTACTTTCTGTTCCACCGTATGGACGGGCTGCTGTAGCACCCAGATTGTCGTAATGAAAATCGTTTGTAGGTATTCCCTTGGCATACACCCAGAAAGCAGTTTTTCTCAATTTTCTGTATTCACTGCTTACTCCAGCAGAGACCTTATGTATGCCGAACTCTTTGTTGAAATCAAGAGATACATTGCCAAGCCATTCCTCTTTCTTGAACTCTCCACGGTACACGTTGCCTTGTGCCCATACCCATGTCGGACAGAATTGTCCGTTTTCGGTAGAGCCATACAGGTAAGAGCCGAAGGTGGATACACGCCAGTTCTTATTGAAATCATAGCTCAGCTTTATGTGCGCGTCAAAGTTCAAATCCTTGGAGTCGTTTTTCTCTTCAAGCAATATCCCGGGTGGGTTGATATGCGTTGCCGATTCGTTTTTCAGCCAGTTTCCATGCTCGTCAGTACCAGCAGGGAAAGTTGGGTTCTGGCATGCTGCGGAATAGAACAGCATCTGCGTATCAAAGATGTCATGGTTCTTGAATGAAGAGCCGAAAACTCCGAATTCTCCGGTTAGTCTGTCATTGAAGGCTTTCTGGGTCACATCAACTTTGGCAACAAAAACGTTATAGTCCATCTTCTTGATGATGGTGTTGTGGTCCATTACTCCGAAAGATGCACGATAGTTTGACTGTGGCGTACCTCCGCTGAATGCAAGGTAATGATTGTTCACCATACCCGTGCGTGTTATCACCTTGTAGTTATCGGTATTGAAACCTCCGTTGTTGCAATAGATACCCAATGCCTTTGCCGTTGCAACATATTCAGCAGCATTGAGCATCTCCAGGTGTTTGTACATCTGCTCGAACCCCACATTACCCTCATACGAGATTTGGAATCCTCGTCCTGTGCCTTTCTTGGTTTTCACCTCTATAACACCTGATGCTCCACGTGAACCATACATGGCGGTCTCCGCAGCATTCTTCAATATACGAAAACTCTCGATGTCTGCAGGATAGATGGTTGATAGGGTAAGTACGTCAGAAGTGACACCATCAATCAGCACTAAAGGGTCATTGCCTCCGATGATGGAGGTTGTACCACGTACTCGCACACTATTGAGCATAGCCATACGATCAAGACCGTTGGATGTCACATTGACACCAGCAGCCTGACCACTCAACACGTCGAGGGCGTTGTTGGCCGCACCCTTGTTGGAATGATTTCCAACTATCTTTATTATATTACTTCCATTGTCAATGGAATCTTTCCGTTCTGCAGGAACTTGCTTTTGTGCATGAGCCAAAGAACTGCAAAAGAACGCAATGAGAAGTAATGTAAAGTCTTTTTTGCTCTTTGCCATTTTCTATTTCTATTACTTTGGTTATGGAT
>CAMTJK010000227.1 GCA_947072805.1 uncultured Prevotella sp. | reverse complement strand
CCGAGTGCAGCTTATCTTATGCAAAGATAATGCAAATGAGCGGCAAGAAAGCTTGCTTTAACTTGCCCGAGTGCAGCTTATCTTATGCAAAGGTATGATGAAAAAAGTGCAACCCAGTTGCAAACAGTAGCCAACAGGGTCGCACTTCACAGAAAATGAGCTATAAATGCCGGCACAAATGCGTCTTGCTCTCTTTATAGTCATGTTCTTATATGTCTTTATCATTTCCTAACCGCAGCGGATAATCATCGTTATAGGTAGCGATTATCCGTGCAATGTAAAGCCATTGCTCTTATAGAGCGTTTTTTTTGTTTTATCATTTTTCCTTTGGGCCTTTACGGTTGCAAAGTTACTTAAATAAATCAAACGTACAAAACGCCTTTTTCGAGCCGAACCTTCGTTTTGCAATGTTTACGGAATACTTGTGTGATATTTGTGTATATATGTATTAAAATTGTTCTTGATAAAATGTTTTTGCCGTATTGCCGCGAACCTTGCTTGATATTTGGATTAAAGTCGGTTGAACCGTTCGATGAACCGCTTTCTGAAGAAGCGTCCCACCTTTACGTAGTCGATGTCGTTGAAGGGCGGATAAAACTTGCAATAGTTGTCCTTCACCTCTAGAAGGTAGTTTACGTTGATGATATATTTCTGGTTTATCTGTCCGAAATTCTTGTCAAGTTCGAGAATTTGGTCGTTTGTGATGCTACGTTTCAGTTTGATGGGCTCTTTCCTTCCGGCCACTATCACCTCCCATGAGCGCATGCTATGGTTGTATTGAAACAGTCCTATATCCTTAATCTTTACCAAACGAAAATCTATTGCGTTAGTGTAGAACAGGAAGTTATCCTCGTCCTGCCGTTTTACGTTGTCGCCGCTGCCGGCAGATTGCTTCTGCTTCTTCTTTCTGCTCTGTTCCAGCCGTTTCATGACTACGTCCAGTTCTTTCGGGTCTACCGGTTTCAGCAGAAAGTCGAAGGCGTTGTTTCTGAACGAGCGCAGCATGTAACTGTCGAATGCTGTACACATCACCACGTCACAGTCGCTGCTTGACTTGTATATCTCGTCGAGTAGCTCTATGCCCGACATTTCCGGCATCTCCACGTCGAGAAATACTACATCAGGATTGGTATCGTTTACCAGTTGCAGTCCTTCAGAGGCCTTGCGTGCCGTTCCTACAATGTTTATTTTGTCGTAGGCGTTGAGTCTTTCGGTCAATGCGCTTATTGCCCGTGCGTCATCGTCTATAATTATGGCTTTCATTGCTGTGTTTATTCTTGATTCGTTTTTCAGTTCTATTTATGTTTTCCTTTGTTTGTTGTTTTATATGGCAGGTGTATCATAGCCACACAGCCGGTAATGCCGCCATTTGCGTCCTTTATGTTGTCGATATTGAAAGTCACTTCTCCGTTGTGGCAGTTTTCGTTTATTATTCTTATTGTGTGGCGTATGATGTCAAGTCCGGTTCTTGTTCTGTTATCGTTGAGGGCTCTTATGTCGAAGCCGTTACCGTTGTCGGTTACGGTTATGTCGGTGCCGTTGTCGCCGGTTGTGATGCGTATGTTGAGGAGTTTCTCGCCCTCTTTTCCGTGAAGAGCGTGCTTGATGGCGTTTTCTACGAGTATCTGCACGAACATTGCCGGAATCTGTATATCCGTTATCACGTCGTCGTCAGGTATGTCGTAGTTTACCTTGAAGTCGTCGCCGAGCATGTCTTTCTCTATGTCGATGTAGTATTTCACGAATTCCATCTCTTCAGCCAGGCTTACGAAGGTGTTGCGCGATATATCGAGGTTTGCGCGTATGAGGCGCACAAGTTTCATCAGCTCATCGCTCTCTTTTTTGTCGGTGAGACTGATGTGGTTGTTGAGCACGTTGAAGATGAAGTGTGGTGATATTCGCGAGCGTGCGTTGTCCAGTCGCAGCTGCATTATGTCCATTTCTATCTGCAGTTTCCGCTTGCGTGCTATGGCAATCCACCAAAGCAGGGCGAGAATGATGGTAACAAACATAGTGGCTATAACTATGTTCGTGGTGCGCAGGGCGTTGTCTTTCTTTTCCATCTCTATGGCGTGGTGGAGCGATAGTGTGTCTTCTTTCAGCCTCTGCATTATTTCGCTTGCCCTCATGTGCTGTCTTGCCGCTTCTATAGAGTCCTTGGCGTGCAGGTCGCATTCCAGGTTGTTGTAAGCTGCTTTCCAGTCGGATGTCGATTTGTAGTATTCGCGCAGGTAGCGGTTGCGTATGCTCACGAGGTTGTACTCTTTCGGTTCGGGGAAGTGTTCGCTTTCGAGTATCGCTTTTACTCCGGTTTTGGCTCCGCTGCGTGCTATTATGCCAATGCGTATGGAGTTTGCGTAATAAAGTCCTATGTCTATACCTTTCTCTGCAAAGAATTTTTCGGCCAGATCAAGGTTTTTCCTTGTGTTGTCAAGGTCGCCGAGGTTCAGGTACACGTCGGCAAGGTTTATGCGGCAAGTGGCAATGTCTATGCCTTTGGCGCCATATTGCGTGAGCAGATCGTTCATTTGTGTGAACATGGCGAGTGCGTTGTTGTAGTCGCCGCGGAAATAATAGTAGTTTCCGAAGTTATTCAGGTAGTAAACCTTCATGTTGGGCTGCATTCGCTCATAGAATTTGCCGCTTTCCTTGTAATATCTGAAAGCCGTATCGTAGTCTTCAAGATTGGTATATATCTGTGCGAGTCCGAGATAGAGTGTCATGTTCTTTATGTCGGGCAGTCTCAGCGAATCTACGAGGAATAGTGCGCGTCTATACCATGAGGCAGCCTTTGCCATATCGTTTAGTTGTACGTACGTGTCAGCCATATTGGCGCACATTTCGGGCAGAAAGTCCTTTTCGTCGCTTTGCATTAGTGCGTCGTACGCCTTGCTGCGCAGTTCTATTGCCTCGTTCAGCTTTATCCTGTGGCGCTGGTAGTAGGCAGCTTTCGCCTCGTATGCCAGTGCCTTGATTGCATAGACATGAGCGTCCGGCTCTTGCCGTTCGGCAAAAGCAATGGAGCGGTCTACGTAAGTCATCATGGAGTCGGGCGTATTTGAGAGAAGGTAGTATTTGCCCAGGCGCAGGTAATATTCGTACCATGTAGTGCTGTCGGTGGCGGAGGCTAATCCCCGGGCAATCATGTCGCGTGAATGTGGTGACAGGGTTGCTATGGAGTCATCTATTGCCTGAATGTCTTCTTTGTCAGTGCCATCTGATAGTAACGTACCGGCTTTCTCGTGGCAACTTGTTATGTAAAGCAGAGTAACTATAACATATAGTACATTTTTCATTTCCTGATGTAGTTTGTCTATGCTTCTCTCTTTAAGG
>CAMTJK010000226.1 GCA_947072805.1 uncultured Prevotella sp. | reverse complement strand
GTACGGCGTGGCTCATCATTTTCACGTCGTTCATTGTGATGGAATATTCGCCCTGCATCTGGCTCATTGCCGTAAAATACATTCCGTTCGAGAACTGAAATGCAATGAGGAACAGTATGTACACCCAGAAGCGGCATTTGTCGGGCACCCATTCCCTGAATGCCATAAATCTGAAGGGTCCTTGCTGCCAAGCCATATTAGTCCAGTATGTTACATTCTACATTCATTCCGCTGCCTAACCGCTTTAGCAAATCCGGATCGTTATTTCCTGTAAAAACAATTTTGACGGGAATGCGTTGTTCCACTTTTACAAAGTTGCCGGTGGAATTGTCGGGTGATGATACGGAGAATTGTGCGCCGGTGGCATCGGCAATCGTTTCCACCTCGCCCTCAAACACGGCATCGGGAAACGCATCGACGGTTATTTTTACCTTGTCGTTGATGTGGATATTCTTGCGCTGCGTTTCGCGATAGTTTGCCACAATCCATTTCCTGCTGTTGTCCACAACCGAGAACAGAGGCTTGCCCGGCATCATAAGTTCACCTACCTGAATGTTCTTTCGTGACATGGTGCCGTCGCACGGTGCCAGTATTACCGTATATGAAAGGTTCAGTTCCGCCAGGTCGAGAGCAGCCTTTGCTATTTCTATGCGCAGTTCGTTCTGTTCCAATCGTTGTGTCTGTTCTGTCTTTGTGAGGCTTGTGCTTTGTTTTTGGCGTTTCATCGTTTCCAGTTTTGCTTTCAGCGACTTATATCTTGTTTCCACACCGTCAAACTGTTGCCTTGTGACAGCGCCGTGTTCCAGAAGGGTCTTGAAGCGGGAGTAGTCGGCTGCCGCATTATCCAGCAGCACCTCTACTTCTTTCATGCTTGCGTCTGTTACAGAAAGGTTGTTTGCAATGGTGGATATGCCTGTTTCCATTGCGCTTTTGCCTACAAGTGCGTTTTGATAGCCGGCTTTTGCCTGTGCCAGACGCAGGCGATATTCGCAGTCTTCAATTATTACCAGTGTATCTCCTTTCCTGACCTGCTGGAATTCCTCAAAGCGTATTTCTTTGACGTAGCCCTGCACACGGGCAGCCACAGGCACTATGTCCTGGCGTATTTGTGCGTTGTTCGTGTATTCTCCGCCGGTATGTATAAATATGGAGGCAATCCAGCAGATGCCGCATGCGATAAACGTTACGATCAGTATGTTTGCCAATGTCTTTTCTCTTTTCTTGTTCATAGTCGTTCTGTTTTTTATTGTTGGAAAATCAGTGGAATCCACTTACAGGGTTCCTGAAATATAGTGTAGTTTGTAGTAGTTGAATAAAATGTTGATACGTGCATTGACTGCCTGCAGTTCCGCATCAAGCTTTTGTGAAGAGGCGTCAAGAAGGTCGGTAATCAGAGCCAGGTCGTTGGAGTAGCGGTAACATACCACGTCATAATTCTGTCTTGCCAGTTCAACGCTCTTTTGTTTCGTTTCCAGCAGGCTGTATGCTTCCTTATATTTGATGTATGCCGATTCCATGCCCAGCATGAGTTGCTCTTTTGCAACCATCATGTCTTCTTGTGCTTTCTGCACGCCCATTCTGTCCGCGCGTATCCTTTTGTTTGCTTTATACAGATTGTCCAGGTTGTACCTTAGTCCGATGCCCACTGCCCAGTAGTTAAGGTTTTTGTTGAGGGCAGGTATTTCTATCGTGATAGGACCTGTAAGATTGTTCAATGCAAACAGTGTAACGTTAGGCATTAGTCCGGCGCCCGACAGCTTTTTTTTCTGCTCACTCATAAGTATTGCCTTTTCCGCCATCTTGACGGGAAGAGAGGTGTACAGTGCGTTGTCTTGCCATTCAGAAGCGCTTTTGTCTGTCAGTCCAGTGACGGTTATTGAGTCTGACAGGATGACCGTTGCTTCAGGCAGCCCCAGAGCCACGGTAAGTTGCCGGTTAAGTATAAGCCTGGCGTTAAGCAGCTCTGTTTTAGAGTAGTTCAGGTTTTGCAACTGTAGTTCATAGCGTGTAATGTCGTTTTGCAGGGCTGTTCCTTGTCTGTGGCGGAGCCGCATGTCTTTAAGCACTTTTCCCGTCTGTGCGATGTGGCTGTCAAACACTTTCAACTGATTCTCCAGCTTGCACATTTCCAGATAGTTTCCTACAATGAGGAAACGTACTTCCTGGCGGTTGATGTCTGCGTCGAGTGATGTCATCTGTGCTTTCAGTTCAGACATTTTTACACTGCTGCTGATAGCTCCGCCGGCATATATGACCTGCGAAACTTCAAGTGCGAAGTTGTTCCCGAAATCAGGTATTTCAACATTGAATGAGTTGCTGAAATCCCGGTCAAGAATAGTTCCGTCCCCATTGTACGATACGGACAGTGAGGCATCGATGTTAGGAAGATAAGCGTTCTTTGCCACTTTCACTTCTTCCTGCGCCTGTCTTCCTGACTTCATCACTTTTGTTCGCCATCATATAGCGCAGATTGAAAATCAGCGACTTACGTATAATAATTGGGTGACTTTGGGTGACGCAGGCTGAAAAATCCGTACCTTTGCACCATGTTCATACGCAAGAAACCCAATCGCTCAGGTACAATCAGCGTTGTAGTTGTGAGCAAAGCACATGGGAAATTCACTGAAGTGAAGAAGTTCGGAGTGGCACAGTCGGAAGAAGAGGCCGATGAGATGTTCCGTAAAGCTCAGTCATGGCTCCATACCCATGACGGTCAGCAAGAACTTGACTTCGAAGACCGCAAGGGAAAGGAAGTTGAGGAGACAGAACGTTTTCTTAGCAATATCGACAACGTGTTGATAAACGGCACACAGCTTCTGCTTGATCAAGTCTATGACAGCATCGGCTTCAACCAGATTCCCGATGAGATTCTGCGTCATTTGGTAATCGCAAGGGTGTCGCAGCCCAGAAGCAAACTTGCCACAGTAGATTACCTGAAGTCATATTATGATGAAGATGTTGACCTCAACCACATCTACCGCTACATGGACAAGCTCTACAATACACAGATGGAGCTTGCACAGCAAATCAGCGTAGAGCACACCCGGAAACTGTTCGGAGGCAAGATTGGATTGATGTTCTACGACGTGACGACGCTCTACTTTGAGACAGCACAGACGGACGTATTGCGTGAACCGGGGTTTTCAAAGGATGGAAAGACGGCAGAGTCACAGGTTATACTCGGTCTGCTTGTATCAGAAGGAGGCT
This sequence comes from uncultured Prevotella sp., assembly GCA_947072805.1. GTDB lineage: Bacteria > Bacteroidota > Bacteroidia > Bacteroidales > Bacteroidaceae > Prevotella. The sequence continues at coordinate 155 of CAMTJK010000226.1, read as the reverse complement.
ACCCGCTTTCATACTCTCTGTTCAACGGTAGCCAGTACGAGGGTTTTACCATGATACCGATGATAGATGACTTCAAGCAGCGTTTCAATCTGGGTAAAGACTTTGTCGTGGTGGCAGACTCAGGCTTGATGAACAAGAACAATGTCACTTTGCTG
>CAMTJK010000225.1 GCA_947072805.1 uncultured Prevotella sp. | reverse complement strand
TCATCATCTTGTGATGAACAGGAGGTAATAAACAGTGCTGTAAATGTTAGAATGATAGCTGTGGTATATTTTTTCATGTTTTAGGAAGTATTAATTAGATATTGTATTGCTGTATTATACTTGAAAAAAAGAATCCGATAAGAATCCTTTCAGACCCTTATCGGATTCGGAATGTTTTTAAGATACTTTTCGTATTAGTTTATTTTACGAAGACCTTGCGTGTCTTCACAGCGCCGTTGGCGTAAACTTCCTTGATGATGTTGATGCCTTTGGCTGCTTTGCCGAGCTGTGTTCCGTTGATGCTGTAGATCATGGTGCGAACTATTTCGCCTTCAGCTGTGGTGTTGCTCCTTACATCTTTGATGCCGGTGTACTCCTTAGAGAGTTCGCCGAAGTTCTTGATGAAGATGTCGAATACGGCAGCGCCGTTCTTTGCGCAAACCTTTACGAACACTTCGTCTTCACCTTCGTAGCCGAGTACGGTGTGCTTCCAAAGACGTTTCTGAGTTCCGGTCTTCAGGTTGCCCACTTCTCTCCATTCGCCGCTCAGGGTGTCGGTGGTTACGTAAGCGATAACTTCTACTTCGCTGTCTATTGTTGTAGAGATGTTAGAAACGATATCGAAGGGAGCCTGGAACTTCTCCGTGCTCTGGATGCTTGCAGTGAAGTCCGGTCCTGTCACTCCGAAGTCATTAGCCGGACCTACACTGCCGAATGCTATGTCGTAGCTTGTGCAGTCGGGATCGTCATCAAGTGCGGTTTCGGGATTGTAAGCGGTGTTTATACCAATGTTGTGTGTTACGGAGTTGCTCTGCCAGTAAATAGACTGTGCTTCTGTTCTGGCTTCCCATCCATTGCCGGGGTTCACGTAGATTACAGAATCTGCTGGAGCGCATTCGTAGATAGTCTCGCCGGATTCGGGATCTACTGTTTCGTTGATGATGTCGTTCGAGTAGTAAGCGTGTCCGCCTCTTCCGTTATAATATGTCGGGTTTGCTCCGGTGGAAGTCCACTCTTTGTTTGCGTCGAAGTGGCTAACCACGTCCAGGCGAATTTTCTCGTCGAGCACTGTGATGTCTTCTGTCACGGTTTCAGAGGGCAGGTAGGTGCCGTCATCTGCATATTGTGCTGCAAAGGCAGTGATTGTGGCGTGCTTTGTCAGCTCGAAGGGCTCGCTGTAGCGTGAGCATGCCAGTGTGTCGGTGCTGTTGCGGAAGTTGTAGAAGATTACGTCGTTGGCGTCAGCACCTGTTATGGTTACGGTAGTCTTGCCGCTCTCTTTGTTGAGGCTGATGGTGGGAGCTGCCGATACGCTGTAGATGCTGATGAGCTTCTCCTGAACGGAGCTGGGGTTGTAGCCTTCTGCGTCGGCGATGGCTTTCACTGTAACGTTGGCATCGTGTATTTCGAACGGACCGGTGTATAGAGTGCTCTCTATGGTAGGCTCGCTGCCGTCGGTGGTGTAGTAGAACACGCTTCCTGCTGTAGAGCCACCCAGTGATACGATGGTGTACTGGTCACGATAGGTAAGGGTTATTGCCGGCTTCGATGCGTTTACCACCTCTGTCTTTGTGCCCAGCAGAGTCTTCACTGCGTTGGGAATGAGACGGGCTATGTTGTCGGTGGGTTCAATTTCGTTGGCATAGGGCAGGAACATATAAGCGTTGCGCTTTGCCTTGTGTACGTGTACGAGTGTGATGTCGCCATCAGCTCCGAGCACATCGTCTTTTTCGAAGAGTGAGCCTTCTCCTATAGTCACACCGATAAGGTTTGCCGAGCTGTTTACAGCAATGGTACCGTCTTCTAAGATGCCGTCACCTCCGGTGCCGTTGTCAGCAAAGAGGTCGTTGCCGCGTGCGCTTTCGGGAACGAGGATAGAGCCGCTTGTGGTCTCGGCAGCCTTGCCGTAGCCCCAAGCCTCGTAGATGTTTGCGTTGAGGTTGAGCATAGGAACGTATGCAATGGCGTTCTTCAGCACGGGAACGATGGCGTTGTCCTTGTCGATGGCACTACCCACAACCACTGCGCTGTAGCCTTCGAGTGTTTCTCTGTTGATGCTGCTCACGTCGCCGCTTACGTCAATGGGGTCAATTTCGGGTTCCTCGTCGAGTACGTTCTTCAGCGGACCGGTGAGTATGGTGTTGTATACTTCGTTATAGCCGGGATATGACGAGTCGAAGATGTAAGCTATAGAGGTGGCTTTCTCCTCTACGAGGTCACCCTCGTCTATCATGATGGAGCTGATGTCAATACTTCCCTCCGGTGCTGTAGTGATGGTAACGTCGAGAGAGTCGCCTTCGAGTGTGGTCACGGCGTCTTCCTTTACCTTCCATACCAGAGTGTAGTCACCGCGCTCGTCGCGAGGCTCGGTAGCAACGTTTGCACCAAGACAGATACCGCCTTCCGGTCCGGAGATATACTCCAGGTTGTCATCACCCTTGAAGCCACGGTCGGTAGCATTGGAGTTAGCGCTGCGTGCCTTAAAGGTAATGGTCTGTCCGGGAACTACGCGCAACGTGATGGATTCGTTTTTGCGACTGAGACGGAACTTGTTGTAAGCAAGAATGTAGTTGTTACTACTTGACAGTCCGCTACCTCCGAACACCAGTCCGCGCAGTTCTTCTATCACCACGCCGTTGGCTTTCAGGGTGCCGGTAAGTTTTTTGGCATCTACAGCCGAGCTGAACGTACCGTCAGTATTGAGCGTAACAGTCCAGTTGGTGGCATCTTGACTGAGGTTCTCGAAGGTGGCGTCACTGATGCCTTTAGTGAAGTCCCACGTCTTGCGTTGCTGTGCGTTGATTGCGGTCACGCAGGTAAGCAGCAAGATTAAAAGAGGTAAAATCTTCTTCATAAATTGCTCTTTTTGGTTATTATAAATGTACTAATGTCTTATTTCCTGCAATAAGCAAGTATCAAAATTATGTGATAAAGGTGTAGGATAGCGTAATTAATTCGTTGCAAAGGTAGGCAAAAACACGTGAAAGTGCGTCCGCTGGTTGCTGTTATTTTTGATTTTATTCTTTGTTTTTTGTCAATATTGCTACTCAGATTGTGTTTTTTGAATAGAAAAAATAATAAAAATAAGGAAGCCGACACATTTTTTTGCTATACCTTATATATATATAGGAGTGTGTGTCTATGCGTATAGGTATGTGTCTCTGATGAAGAAGCCTTTCTTTTGTGTTGTAATTTGGTTTCGTTTCTTTGCTGTCTCTTTCACGGACTTGCCTCGTGCAGCCGGTGATGCTGCCGGAGGGAGCGCCGTAACTGCACTTAATGAAAGTTAATTTGTAAAGTTATTTGGTCGAATTTAACATTTTTAAATTCGGCATTCTAGGTGTAAAAATTTGTTAATCAAAGTGGGTCGATTTATGCTCCCGA
>CAMTJK010000224.1 GCA_947072805.1 uncultured Prevotella sp. | reverse complement strand
GAATCAGCCCTAATTTTTCTGCTGTACTCTAAAGTTTAGCGGACAGTAATAATTTTTTAATTTATTGTTAATGATTAGGACAAAAAAAATAGTGTCTGAACACGGGGAAAGCCAATCAGACTTACGTGTTCAAACACTACATATTGCTTTTGTGGCTGCAAAGGTATAAATAAATATTGTGCCCGCCAAATATTTAAGGGAGAATCTGTTATCTGTTATATTCTTGCTGTCAATGTGCTATGAACGGCGTTTTTGCCGGATTGCGTCCGCTATGCGGCGAATGACTCCAAGCAAATATCCCACTAAGAATGCGGAGACGAGCGTCCCTTCGCGGATGCCTTCGATACGGCCGAGCAACACCAGCGAACAGGCGATGCTGACGAGCAGTAGCGAGACGTCGAAGGCTATCTTCAGACGGGAGAATGGGCGGCCCGTGCGGCGGCTTAAGGCCTGGACAAAGCCGTCGGTGGGTACGAGGATGAGGTGCGACCTTATCTCAAGATACATCCCCAAGGCCAACAGCACGTTTCCGGTCAGGAGCGTCAGGATGCACATCGGGTAGCTGCCGGGAACGATGGAGGCGGTGAGCCACATACAGCCGTCGATGAACACACCGAAGACGAGTGCAAGGACTAGTTGCAACCATTGAACCGGCAGGAATTCGCGGCGCAGCAGGAACTTCTGACCGGCGATGAGCACAAGGTGCATCAAGATGGTGAACTGTCCCACGGTAGGCGGCAGGCCGAGGCTCAGCACGTAAGGCGGACAGGATATGGGGGTGATACCAAGGTCGGTACGTATGCAAAGCACGATGCCCATGGCCATGACCGCCAGCCCGAAAGCCAGCGACACGAGGCGGAGGAAAAGAGATTGGCGCACCGTCATCATTTGTCCCTCCCTAAGGATGCCGTCACCTCGTCCAGGTATTTTTTGCCGATGGGAAGCACCTTTTCGTCTTTGGTCAGCGTGACTTCGGAGCGCGAGAAACGCGAAATGCGGCAGCGTGAAACTAAAAACGACCGATGTATTCGTATAAATTCGCCTTGCGGCAATTGTTCTTCAATCGTGCGAAGTGGCATTTTGGATAGCACCGATGTGCCATCGGCAAGATGCACTTTTACGTAATTGTCGATCGATTCGATGTAAAGAATTGTATCGATGCTGATGGTTACATTTTTATATTCCGACTTCAGAATGAATTGGCGGGTGGCTGACAGAGAAGTGCGAAGCAAATCGTGCATACGCAACCATTGTTCCGCCTTTTGCATGGCGCGGTCGAAACGCTTGTAGAAATATGGTTTGTGCAGGAAATCCACAGCATTTACTTCAAACCCCTCTAAGGCGTAGTGAGCGTAAGCGGTGGTGAAAATCAGGCAGCACGATGGCGGGAGTTGTGCCGCCAATTCGAGTCCCGACGTGCCGTTCATTTCGATGTCGAGCAACACCACGTCGGGCTGCCATTCGCGTATGCGTTGCATTCCCATGAGTGGTTTGCTATATGTTTCAAGTTCTATTCCCCCACGGCGTTCGCAGTATTGTTCTATTATATTCAATGCTATGGGTTCGTCGTCGATAGCTACTATTTTCATGATGTTTCTTCCAATTTCAGTTCGAGTACTACACGGAATATCCCTTCATTGCTCTGCACTATGTCCAAACGGTGACGGTGGGGGTACAATAGTTCAAGTCGGCGGCGGCAGTTCTTTATGCCCATACGTCCCGAACTCTTCGCCTCGCGCTTGAAAGTGGAGTTAGTCACTTCGAAGTGCAGAGTATCGGCCTTTTGGGTGAGGCAGATGTGTATGAAGCAAGGATCGTTTGACGATATGCCGTATTTGAACGCATTTTCCACAAAAGTGATGAGCATCATGGGTGGAACAGGCATTTCCTTCCTCTCCACATCGTGAGTGAAACGCACATCGGCCATTTCATTCAAACGCAGTTGCTGCAGCGCTATGTATTGACCTATGTAATCCACTTCTTCCGCCAGGGGAATAAATTCCCGGTTGGCGTTGTTGTACATATATTTGGTGAGGTCGATAAAGCGTTCGAGCGTAATCTCAGTCTTGTCGGAGCGGGTAATGAGCAAACCGTAGAGTGTGTTGAGCGTATTGAATAGGAAATGCGGATTGATTTGTGCTTTGTAGAGTGCAAGTTCGGCACGGTTGCGCTCATATTCCACCTCTGCTCGCGCCAGTTTTTGCCGATATACCTCTTTTAGCATGCCTACAGCAAAACAAAACACCACCACCAGAATGTAATGCAGCCATATAGCTTGCTTATTTTGCCTGATTCCCCAAATGGGATAGGGCGCATTCAAGCGTTGTTGCTGATGTATTTGGTAAAGAGGCGATGTAATGTCGTAGGACGAAAAAAAGAAAGTGACAGAGAGCGAGAGTAGCACCATAGCCAGTGCTACTACACGCTTTCTGCCTTTCAGAAATAGACGGGGAATGATGAAGTTCTTATATAGAAAATAGGTAACATACAACCATACGACAAACGAACAGAAAAATATAGGATATGTGCCCCACCATCGTTCCACCGGGAATGCGTAGATTACCAGCGGTAATAAGATGAAGCAGAATGCCAAGTCGATGTAAAGTGTTACGTTCTTCATCACACTTTATTTTTTTTCTTGCAAAACGAGTCAGGGGGAATGCTTGTTATTTATGCTGCTCAAATAGCCAGTCCTGCACGCCTTCGATGCCGTAAGCTACAAACCAAGTGGCGCGATGATTGCCACCGGTGAGATGAGTAAACAGCAGATGGTTGCCTTCGGCACGCATTTGGTTTGCCAATTCGGAGAGTTGTTCGTTTGGCAAGGTCATATCCCAAGTGGCTTCGGTTACCTTGCTGTCTTGGCTGCGCCACAATTCCACGGCTTGACCTTGCAAAGAACTTGATGAGACATCGCCTTCGCACGAAATAATCCATATATTCTGTTTGTCAAGCGGACCCATGAGCGAGGGATTCCACTTTCCTGCCACAAGAAGAGCGCCGGCAAACATATCCGGTTCTTTCAGCATCATAACTATTGATGACATACAGCCCATCGACTGCCCTGAGGTGTAAATGCGTTTCGGGTCGATGGAATATTTGGTCTGGAGGTCTTTTAATAAAGCGATGGTGGCATCGAGGTGGTGGCTGTAGTTCCAGTTGTCGTCTACCGTAATTACCGGATATTCAGGAGCTACAACTATGCACTTATGGCGTGCTTGTGCTCCCGGCTCAGCCCACGAAGTGGCGCCGTTTCCCTGATAAAGAGTGTGAGTGACCTCGCCGCTCGCCACTCCGGCATCGTGAATGAAGAGCACCAGAGGATATTGTTCCGCCGGATTGTAATCTTCGGGCAAGTATAAGTTGTAGGGTAATACTTGACCGGTGT
>CAMTJK010000223.1 GCA_947072805.1 uncultured Prevotella sp. | reverse complement strand
CCGCGACCCCCAGCTTGGAAGGCTAGTGCTCTATCAACTGAGCTATTTCCGCAAACTCCTCTTCATTCAGAAGGAGTGGGTGGTGATGGATTCGAACCACCGAAGTCGAAAGACAGCAGATTTACAGTCTGCCCCATTTGGCCACTCTGGTAACCACCCGTTATCATTATTGTTTTCTGTTTCGCCCCTCTGTAGATTGACCTCTGTCTATCCTGAGTCTCTCTTGAGCCTCTTGTCGGATTCGAACCAACGACCCCGAGATTACAAATCACGTGCTCTGGCCAACTGAGCTAAAGAGGCGTTCCTCTGCAACCGTTCTCCTTTTATATAGGATTTTCGGTTAGTCGGAAAACGGTTGCAAAGGTAAGCATTATTTTCTAATCACCAAAACTTTTCAAGGTTTTTTTTAGTAATTCCTTATTTTTTCTTTGTATTTCTGTAGTTGCACCTTCATCGAATCTACACCGAGGTCTACGCTCTCTTCGAACGTATCGCTCACTTTCTCGACGAAAAGTGTGCTGCCGGGCACTGTTACGGTGATGCTCGCCTCTTTGTTTTGCGATGTTGCCGGCTTTACTACTTTCAATTGCACCTCTACTTTCTGTATTTCTTCGTAAGTCTTTTCTAACTTGGCGACCTTCTTTTGAATGAACGCCTCTAACTTTTCGGTAGCGTCAAAGTGGATTGACTGAATCTTGATTTCCATAGTTACCTCCGTTTTTAAAGGTTATGCCCTTGGGTGGGCTTGTTTGTATACTCTCTTCAGCTGCTCGAAAGTGGCATGCGTGTAGACTTCGGTTGTTGTCAGACTTGCATGTCCCAGCAGCTTCTTCACACTTGCTATGTCTGCGCCATTGTTCAGCATGGCTGTGGCGAAAGTGTGTCTTAGCACGTGCGGTGTGCGTTTTTTAAGTGTCGATACGCGCGATACGTTCTTCTGCACTTCATAGCGCACTTGTGAGGGTTTCATCCTTACGCCTTGCTCTGTGACGAAGAGTGCTGCCGGCGCTGCGCCTATGCACTCGTCGCGTTTTGCGATATACGTCTTCAATGTAGATGCGAGTTCCTCGCCGAAGGGTATCACGCGCTGTTTGTTACGTTTGCCCGTCACCTTGACCTGCCTGTTGGTGAAGTCTACCGACGCCACATCCAGTCCGACGAGCTCTGACAGGCGCATGCCTGTTTCATAGAACATAACTAATATTGTACGCGCGCGTACATCTTTAAACTCATCACCCCACATTGCCTCGGTGTCGATGAGGGCATCTATTTCGCCCTCTTTCATGTATTGAGGCAGTGGTTTTTGTTTTTTCGGTCCCTTCACTATGTGTGCCGGGTCTGCCGTGACGAGTTTTCGGGCGAGGGCAAAACGAAAAAAGGAACGCAAAGCACTCAATCGTCTGTTGATTGAAGTAGCGGTGTTTCCTTTATCCATCATGCTCTCCATCCAGTTGCGGATGATATCGGTATCCACCGACTCCCAAGAGAGATGATTATCCAGATTTTTGAAATACTCCTCAAACGCCCTAAGGTCGTTCCCGTAGTTCTGTGCGGTGAGCGGTGACATGTTCCGCTCGTAGCGCAGGTAGTTCAAAAATTGTTCAACCACCATATACACGTTGCTTGTCTATTCGGCAACGAATTTACGGAAATTTGCTCAAACTACCAAATTTTCCGGAGATAATTTATTCCTCCGTAGCTCTCATTTTCTGTACGTAGATGGCGTGTTCCATCTTCAGTCTCTTCAGAACAGAGGGTTTGTCAAACTGCTGACGTGCGCGAAGCTCTTTTACTACTCCAGTCTTTTCAAACTTTCTCTTGAATTTCTTGAGGGCCTTTTCGATGTTTTCGCCTTCTTTTACGGGTACAATAATCATTTTGGTTTTTTGTTTTTAAATTTTTAATTAGACTTATTCGTTTCGGGCATAGCGCCACGAATTGCGGGTGCAAAATTACAACATATTTATGTATCTTCCAAATATTCAGCCCATTTTCTTTAAAGTTTGTTTAATTCAAGCCGTTCCTTTTGGCTATTCAGGCATCCGGAGATACGGTTTTTTATGTCTTTTTACACGCTTGCGAATGGCGTGGCGGCTGTGTCAGTGTGCGGCATCTTCCTCGAGATACCATTTGGAGTATTCTATGTAGTGGCTGGCGAAGCTTTCCGCCTGGTTCGGGGCTGTTTTCTTGAGAAATTTTGCAGGCACGCCGCCCCATATCTCGTGGTCGCCAATCCTTGTTCCCTGCAGTACGAGTGCACCGGCAGCCACCACTGCGCCCTCTCCCACGTCGCAATGGTCGAGCAGTGTCGCGCCCATGCCTATAAGTGCTCCGTCGTGTATGGTGCAGGCATGCACGGTGGCGTTATGACCTATCGACACATTGTTGCCTATCACGGTGGGTCCCGTGGTGTTGGTAACATGTATGCAGGCTCCGTCTTGTACGTTCACGCCGTTGCCCATTGTTATGGGGGCCACATCGCCGCGCACCACCGCATTGAACCACACCGAGCACTCGTCGCCCATGGTTACCTCTCCCACTATCGTTGCATTCTCACTGAAGTAGCAATCGCGTCCCCATTTCGGGGTGAGTCCCTTTATTGACTTTATCAATGCCATAGTTGTCTTCTTTTCTTATATATATAATAATGTATATGGATGTATGTGTCTTGCGTTTCTGTTTATCCTGTGCAAAAGTAATGTTTTTCCGTCAAAAAAAAGAAAATGCGGCCATAATGGCTTATGTGTGGCGAAAAAAGGGGGGATGACTTTGATATTATGCACGAAATGAGTAATTTTGAATCGGAATTAAAAAGAAGACGCATCATTATGGAAACAGGACTTACACACACCAGCAGCACCGTAGTAGACCACAGTAACACCGCCATCACTCTTGGCTCGGGCGATATGCCCGTCTTTGCCACTCCTGCCATGCTGGCACTAATGGAAAATGCCGCCATGCTGGCTGTTGCCGGCTGTCTGCCGGAGGGCAGCACCACCGTAGGCGGACACATCGAGTCGTCGCACATCAAGCCATCGGCACTCGGTGCCACGGTAGAAGCCACCGCCGTACTCAAGGAGTGCGATGGGCGCAAACTCACTTTCAGCGTAGAAGCGTGGTGCAACGGCGAACTCATAGGCAAGGGCTCTCACCTGCGCTTCATCGTAGACCGCGAGCGCTTTCTTGCCAAACTTCAATAGCATATTACACTTTATCCCAAACAGCTATAAAACCTCTTTTACACCTGCAGGATAAGAACCTTAATATTTATAGAGGACATCCGGATAGCGAGCGGTTGGGGCTGAAATGCTATCGTTAAAGTTTCATTAACAGTTTGGAAAAATCTTTACTTTAACGTGTGTTAATAGGCATCCAAATCTCGATTTGTAACCTACGACGCGAAAATTGGCGTTTTTACTCTCAAATAGGGAGCGCTGATAGTCAGTGAGTTACGCGTTTTGCGATTTAATACCATTTCATCGGTTTGCCATTACGT
>CAMTJK010000222.1 GCA_947072805.1 uncultured Prevotella sp. | reverse complement strand
GCGAACTTATCAGAAGTATTCAGTTATCACAAGTAATGATGTGTGATTAAAATAACTATCTGATATATTGAGCTACTTTTGATTTTATTTACGGATTTATTTATATTACCCAAAGGCGATGTTGCCTATAAAACCAAAGTAATATGAATCCACCAAAAATTCCGAGAGGAGAGTTGGAAAGATATTGCCGTACCAAATTTGCTGAATTAGGTATGACACAATCTTCCATCCACACTCACATTCTAGCTGTTCGCTACTTGGCGAGTTTTATGGAAAGAGAAGGCTTCGCAGAATACACTTCTGAAGTTGGCGAAAAATACGATGTCTTCTCCGAAGAAGTAAAAGATACGTATTCACCAAGGCATACCCGCTATGCTCATAGGATTGTTAGACGACTTAACGAGTCTTTTAACAACGTCTATGTCTCTCATCCTGAACATAGACCACGGCGCTTCACTATGCAGGGAGAAATTGGTAATCAAGGTAAAAAATATCTTGAGTATCGCCATCTACATGATAGGGTTAGTTTTAGGACTATAAGGAAAGCGGAGATATGTCTTGGGCATTTTAGCATGTTTTGCAAGGAGCATAATGTTACTCTTGAAACTTTGTCGCGCGATTTCCTTCTGCAATATGTTGACATTCGCAGAAAAACTTGCTATTCCGGTTTACGTATTATTGGCGCATTTCTTAAATTTCTCTTTGAGCAGAAGTTGATTAGCCATGATTATTCCGGATTGTTTAGGAATCATAAACCTGTATGTTCGCAGAAAATAGTGCACTACTATACAGACGTTGAAATCAGGCGAATAGAAGAATCGGTTGATCGCTCAACCAAGATAGGGAAACAAAAATATGCTTTGCTCCTTTTGGGTTCAAGGTTGGGCCTTAGAGCGTCTGACATCGCAGGTCTTAAGGGAGAGAATATGGATTGGGATAAATGCCTCATCACTCTCATTCAATACAAGACAAAAAAGAAAATAACTCTACCTTTGACAGAAGATGTGGGCATGGCGCTTATTGATTACATAAGCAACGCACGACCAAAGGTAAAATGGGGAGAAATTTTTATTACCTCACAACAACCATATCGTCCCTTGACTCCCGGTAATGTGGGGAATCTCATTCGTAGTGTAATCAATAGTAGTGGAATAGAGATAAAAGGAAGAAGTGTCGGACCACACGCCCTACGTCATTCTTTGGCTACAATAATGATAAACAAAGATACAGGCTTACCTATAATATCTGACTCACTCGGGCACTCCGCAACCCAAAGTACGATGTCCTATGTCGCGGTAAACGTTACATCGTTATTAGAATGCTCTCTTGAAGTCCCTCTGGTGAATCCGGATTTCTATATTCAGAAAGGAGGTATATTTTATGAATGAAAATTATCGAATGAAAAGCAGCGTAGCCGTCGAGTTAGAGTCATTCATCCACGAGTATCACATCAAGGGTTTCAAAAGCAGAGGCGTTTTTGAAACCCTGAGGATGTTGGACAACTACCTTTGTTCCATCAATCATAAAGGCAAGGTAATATCCGTAGATGTTTACCAAAAATGGTTAGAAAGTATGACAGGGGTATGTAATACGACACTTTATAGCCGAGCCAGTATTGGCAGACGGTTTATAAAGTACCTCAACGAACTGGGTTACGAATGCCGGATTCCATTACTGCCGCGTAGATACGGCAGCGATTTTACTCCATACATATTCACTCACGAAGAGATGGAACGCATTTTTAGAGCCTGCGACGAATATCGTGACCCAGGAATAAGTTACAGAACACCCACATTCATGTTCCCGACTATCATCCGGGTGCTTTATAGCACAGGTATGAGAATAGGAGAAGCGCTCAATATCAAGAATCGAGATGTTGATTTCGATCAGCATGTCATCAAACTTGGTGTCACAAAAAATAATCGGGAGCGATTATGTCCCATCAATCCAAGTCTTGAGGCTGTGCTGCGACAGTATCTATGGTATCGTGGAAAACTTTGTTATGAAAATCACGACGATCCCGACAAATACTTCTTTGTCGGCATGTCAGGAGAAAGAAGCAAATCCACACGAATATGGCAACGGTTCCATAACGTCTTAGTCCAATTAGATATAAGAGATAATATCAACGGCGGCTATCCAAGACTGCATGACATTCGGCATACTGCCTGTGTGCATGCTATGAAAAAACTGATTGAAAAAGGTAAAGATATTTACTGCCATGTAGGAGTCCTGTCCGCGTTCCTGGGTCATGTAAAAACCAAGGATACCGAGAATTATATACGGTTAACTCAGGATATGTACCCGGAACTGCTTAAGCAGGATGCAGTTGTTACCAAAGCAATCCACTCAGTTATCAAAAGATCCCTAATCGTGAAGGAATATGAATAAGAAACGAATTGACTTCAGTGAAGCTGTTGAGAAGTTCTTCTCAGAGTATCTTTTAAAAGAACGGCGTTACAGTTATAACACTCTGCGTTCATACAAGGATATGGTCGCCAAACTTCTTGTTTTTTTTAAGCAAGAAAAATCCATTGCCGCTGACAAAATCAGCATTGAGCATATAGATAGAGAAAATATGGCCTCTTTTTTGAAATGGTTAGAAAAGAATAACTCCATCTCAACATGCAACCAGCGTCTTGGGGCTATAAAGTCATTTGCTAAATACATGATGTACGTTGACCCAATGCATCTTGCTCAATGGAAAGGCTTATCGACCCTGAAACCAAAGAGAGGGCCTAAGGGCTCGGTGGGCTATCTTACAGTAGAAGCAATGGCTTTTCTGTTAGAACAAATAGATGGCACAACTCCAGGTGGGTTACGCGACCTTGTAATGATAAGTCTTATGTACCATACCGGCGCGCGAGTACAGGAAATGTCAGACCTCACGGTAGATTGCATCCGTTGGAGTAAACCGCACATCATACAAATAACAGGAAAAGGGTCAAAGAAAAGAATAGTTCCGGTTGCAAACGATATTATTGCTCTGATTAAGCAATATCTGGAATATCATTTACCTGACTACAAAAATAATCCCGACCATCCGTTATTCTTCAACGTATGGCACGACAAGTTGACAACCTCAGGGATAGCTTATATCCTAAAGAAGTACGCCGACGTCGCAAAGAAAATACGTCCGGATTTATACCCTGATAAAATATCACCACATATATTACGCCACTCCAAGGCAATGCACATGCTGGAAGGAGGTGCTCAGCTGTATTATATACGTGACCTGCTTGGACACGTATCAGTTACAACAACTGAAATATATGCACGAGCCGACAGCAAACAAAAAAGAGAGGCATTGGAGAACGCTTACGAAATGGTAGGGGTAGTAGAGCCGGAAGTGAAATCATGGAAAAAGAGCAGAAAGTTGCTGGATATAATCAATGAAATATTGAAATAAAATAACAAGCAGAAGTAGCAAGTAATGGTGTGTAACGGCTGTTAATCAGCCAATCACACATCATTACTTGTGATAACTGAATACTTCTGATAAGT
>CAMTJK010000221.1 GCA_947072805.1 uncultured Prevotella sp. | reverse complement strand
AAGATAACACTATACTCCGACATCTTCACTACCAACCGGGAAAATCCGCTGACCCATTATATTGGCGGCAAAACGGTAAGATGGTAATAAACAAAGAATCCTAAAAGAACTTGCTGTCCTTTTAGGATTCAAACCATTTTATTATGATGCATTTATGTTTTGTCTTGAGGTACCTAGCAGAGTCGAACTGCTCTACACGGTTTTGCAGACCGTTACCTAACCGATCGGCCAAGGTACCAAAGCTTCATTGCGGTTGCAAAGGTAATGGATTTATTTTATCCGACCAAATTTTTCTGCTTGTTTTTGGCGCAACATGCGTCAATTACTTGCTTTTTACGATTCTTTTCGCAGTGATTTCGCATCATTTCCTCTTTTATGCTACATCCTTCGCAACCATGGCATTTGTTGCCGGAGGTCTTGAATGTATTGAAAATACGCCATGCAACATACCCTATGGCGCAAACAAGAATAATGAATACAATTATGTTTTGAATCATTTCTTAATGAAATATTTTTTGTATTCTGATTCAAAATTAGGAGTGAAAACACCTTTCCCCATGTTTTCCTCTATTTCTTTTGCTGACCAAAATCGTCCGCCTTCAAGCTCATCGGGATTGGGATGTATATCTCCGTCGTATGTAGTCTTATGGACGAAGACCATCTCACGTTCTTTTTTGCTTTCAAAAATGTAATGTCCGAGTTCTTCAACGGTAAAGTTTGTAATACCTAATTCCTCTTTTACTTCTCTTGCAAGAGCCTGTCGCGTGTTTTCTCCCACTGCCATATGTCCGCCTGTGGCAGTGTCCCACTTGCCGGGTTGGATGTCTTTCCATGCCGGACGCTTCTGAAGATAAAGCTGTTTTGAACTATTGAAAACATGAAGGTGTACTACGGGGTGGAGTATCATTGACCCACCGTGCGCTTCACCGCGCGTAACGATGCCGGTGATATTACCATGTTCGTCAATGACAGGGAAAAGTTCTTCACGATTGTCCATGCTCATTATAACTTAGTGAGTTTTTTCTGGAAGACCTTGCTTATTGCTTGAATGCGTCTTCCTTGTTTCTCGATATCCTTGCGTACATTATTTATATTATTGTAAAAGTCGGAGAACGCGTTAAGGAAGAAGTTTGGTTGGGGATTTACTTCGGTAATTTCCGGATTCGTGATTATTTTTATGCCGCGTTCTTCTATGTGTACATCGATGTCGGTGCCAGTCATTATAGGGTCACCGTCATAGTGGATGGCCCCCGGTGCGTTGCGATGGATGTGTATTCTTTTGGCTCTGAAGGTCTTGATCTTTGAGTTTTTGTCGAGTGTCTTGCTGAAGATGTCTATACTGATTTGAGGAGCGTCGAATACGTCGAACGGTTCCATTACGATAACATCCATCAGACCGTCTGTCATGGTGGCTTTGGGAGCTATATATGCGTTGTTCCCATATTGAGAAGCGTTAGCGCAGGCTATAAGAAATGCTTTGTATTTTTTTGTGCCTGTCTCATCTTCAACTTCATAGATTTCCGGCTTGTATTTCAATCCCTCTTTAAGCACATTTTCAACGTATGTAATGGGCCCGCGTTTTTTTGAGGATGCGAACTTTAGGCTTATAAAAGCATCAAAGCCCATACCGCAGGTGCAAAAAAAAGGCATGCCGTTAATCACTCCATAGTCAAGGGACTCTATTTTACAGTGATTGATTATTTCTATAGCTTTTCGGATATCCATTGGCAGACATAAGTGTCTTGCAAGTCCATTTCCGGAGCCACAGGGAACGATGCCGAGTGCAGTGTCAGAATGGACTAGTGAACGTGCCACTTCGTTTACCGTGCCGTCACCTCCTACAGCGACAACGATGTCGGTCCCTTCGTTTACACATTGCAATGCAATTTCTGCTGCATGACCGGCATATTCAGTGAATTTTATCTGGTAACTGAATAAATTGGCATCAAGATTATTGGCAATCATTTTCGGAAGGCTCTCCTTGTCATGATTGCCCGAAATGGGATTCAGGATAAATACAATGCTCTTTTTTTCGTTCATATGTACATGCAAAAGTACAAAAAACGCTTTGATGTGGACTATAGTATCGCATAAAAATACCTAAAAGTGACAATTCTTAGCAAAAATGTAGATAGTTTGATAAAAAATGTGTACCTTTGCAGCCATTATAATTTAGTAGTATAACTACACAAATTCGTTTTAAACGTGGGACAGTTACAAGAAAAATACAAGAGCTATCGAGAGCCTCAGAAATTTATGGAGGCAGGCGTGTATCCTTATTTCCGTGCAATAACAAGCAAGCAGGGCACGGAGGTGGAAATGGCAGGGCAGAAGGTCCTGATGTTCGGTTCCAATGCCTATACAGGGCTAACGGGTGATCAACGTGTAATAAATGCAGCCAAGGAAGCTCTTGACAAGTATGGCTCTGGCTGTGCAGGAAGCCGTTTCCTGAATGGAACGCTTGATTTGCATGTCCAACTGGAGAAAGAATTAGCTGAATTTGAAAGCAAAGATGATTGTCTTTGTTTCTCAACAGGTTTTTCTGTAAATGCCGGTGTGCTCTCTGTTGTTGTTGGTCGTGGCGACTATATAATATGTGATGACCGTGATCATGCAAGTATTGTTGATGGTCGTCGCCTTTCTTTTGCAAAACAACTTCACTATAAGCACAATGACATGGAAGATTTGGAAAATATCCTAAAGACTCTTCCAAAAGAAGCTGTTAAATTGATCGTTGTAGATGGAGTGTTCTCTATGGAGGGTGATTTGTGCAAATTGCCGGAGATAGTTGAACTGAAGCATAAATACAACTGCTCTATTATGGTAGATGAGGCACACGGTCTTGGTGTGTTCGGTCGTCAGGGTAGGGGTGTTTGTGACCATTTCGGGCTTACAGACGAAGTGGATCTTATAATGGGAACATTCTCAAAATCACTTGCAAGTATCGGTGGCTTTATTGCCGGTGACGCAGATACTATCAATTTTATCCGTCACACCTGTCGTACATACATTTTCAGTGCATCTGATACTCCAGCTGCTACTGCTGCTGCTATGGAGGCTTTACATATCCTGAAGAATGAGCCGGAGCGTATTGAAGCTTTGTGGAAAGTAACCAAATACGCGTTGCGCCGTTTCCGTGAGGAAGGATTTGAAATCGGTGATACAGAAAGCCCCATCATACCTCTCTATGTTCACGATATCGACAAGACTTTCCTGGTCACAAAGTTGGCCTTTGATGCAGGTGTATTCATTAATCCTGTTATACCGCCAGCATGTGCTCCGCAGGACACTCTTGTCCGTTTTGCTCTGATGGCAACCCATACAGAGGAACAGGTTGAACGTGGAGTACAGGCTCTTACAAAGATATTTAAAGAGCAGAATATAATAAAATAGTATAGGTAAAATTTGCAAGGCTCGTAAAAAATGACTATTTTTGCAACCGCAAAACAAGGATGTCTTTTCCGAGTTCTTGCAATCGGGGTGTAGCGCAGCCCGGTAGCGCTCCTGGTTTGGGACCAGGCGGCCGCAG
>CAMTJK010000220.1 GCA_947072805.1 uncultured Prevotella sp. | reverse complement strand
GCAACACTATACTCTTGACATCTTCACCACCAACCGGGAAAATCCGCTGACCCGATAATTGTTGGATGTTGCGCTTATGAAAATAAAAAAGGCACTGACGAGCAGTGCCTTTGGTAGTCGATAGGGGAATCGAACCCCTATGCCAAGATTGAGAATCTTGTATCCTAACCATTAGATGAATCGACCGTTCTTGTTCTTCTGTGAAGTTCTCCGCGGAAGCTGGGGGATTCGAACCCCCGGTACGATGAACTCGTACGGCAGTTTAGCAAACTGCTGGTTTCAGCCACTCACCCAAACTTCCCTCCCGGTGTTTCTTCTTTACCGAAGCATTTTCTCTCAAATGCGATGCAAAGGTAATGCTTTTATTCCGTTCCTGCAAATTTTTGCTTTGTTTTTTTGCAATATATGGCAATTTTGTCACTCTATTTTGTCGTATAGTCTGTTACATACGGTGTAAATGAAAACATTAGTGAGTTGATATGCAGCCATGAAAACTTTTCAGTTGGTCTTGAAAGCAACAACCTTTGTGAGTTCTTTGTCTAAGTAATATGTGTCGGAACACGTGTCGTTGGCTATGCGATATTGCACTCTCAGCGTGATGAGTGTTTTCCCGTGTCCGCTCTTGTCGTAAACAATGCCTTGATTGTATCTTTCGGATTGTTCTGCCACAGTACGCATGTTTGTTATAATGGAGTCGTTGATGCGTTTGGTGGAATCTATTTTAGCGAATTCAATAATGGAAACATTTGATGGCGATTTCAGATTCTTGTCCATGAAATCTTCCACAAGTGTTTCTGCTTTGTGTTGCTGCCCACACGAGGCAAGCAGCAACATTGTTGTGCAGAATAATAAATCTTTAATCTTCATTTATGTAGTGGGGATATTTTTTAGTATTTTGAGCAAATGGTCCCATACCATCTGTACGGTGGGGATGTGCAGGCGTTCGTCGGGAGTGTGAACACCTCTTAGCGTGGGTCCGAAAGAAACCATGTCAAGGTTGGGATATCTTTCTGAGAAAAGTCCACATTCCAGTCCGGCGTGAATGCCCTTCACTATGGGTTCCTTGCCGAACAGTTGTTTGTAGGTTTCCACGACAATTTTTGTCAGTTGGCTGTTGGGGTTCATCTTCCATGCCGGGTAGCCGTCGTTGAGTGTAACTTGCGCTCCTGCGAGTTCGAACACGGCCTTTACTGTGTTGCATTGGTTGTCGAGGTTGCTCATTACGTTGCTTCGTTGTGAAGATACAACATTTATCTTGTTTTCGCTTGTTGCAATGCTTGCTATGTTGCTTGATGTTTCAACCATCCATGCCAGCGCTTCGTCTTGACACATAGCAAATACTCCGTTGTCTACAGCCTGTAGTGCGCGTATGAAGTTGTCTGCAACATTTTTCCGGATGACCGTTTCTCTTTCTGAACTTTCCATGTTGAACACCATTTCCGTGTCCGACACGTGAAATTCCTCTTCCACCTCGCTTGTGAAGACGTTCCAGTCGACTCTGACGTTTTCTTTCACCTCATTAGGTATGGCGATGGTAACACGTCCGTCGCGAGGAATGGCGTTGTGCATTTTTCCGGAGTCGAATCTGCTCAGTCGCACGTCATATTTTTCCATTTCTTTATATATGAAGCGTGCGAGAATCTTTATGGCGTTGGCGCGTTTCTTTTCGATATCGTCACCGGAGTGTCCGCCTTTCAGTCCTTTTACAGATATCTGCAGGAAGAAATAGCCATCTGGAGCCTCTTCTCTTTCAAATTGGAATTCAGCCATTGTGCTTCGTCCGCCGGCACAAGAGACGAATATCTGTCCTTCGTCCTCGCTGTCGAGGTTTATCAGCATATCGCCGTTCATAAATCCGGCTTCCATCCCGCTTGCTCCGGTGAGTTGCGTTTCCTCGTCGCGGGTGAATACACATTCTATCGGACCATGTTCTATTTCGTTCGAGTCGAGTATTGCCAGCTCTATAGCCACACCTATGCCATCATCAGCTCCGAGTGTTGTGCCTTTGGCCGTGAGCCATTCGCCATCTACATAAGTTTGTATGGCGTCTTTATCAAAGTCGAAATCCACATCCACGAGTTTGTCGCATACCATATCCATGTGGCTTTGCAGTATTACGGTCTTGCGGTTTTCCATTCCGGGTGTGGCAGGTTTCTTTATGAGCACGTTGCCGGTAGCGTCCACTTTCGTCTCCAGGTTATGACTTTCGCCCCAGTTCTTCAGATATTCTATCATCTTTTCTTCGCGCTTCGACGGGCGTGGTATCTCGTTTATTTTGGCGAATTGTTCGAAAACGCCTTGTGGTTTCAAATTACTTTTACTCATTATTATGTCTTTTTTTTATGGTAGTTGTTTATAATTGATTTATTTACACTATCTTTGTAGCCGCAAAGATATTAATAATGGTCGAATTATTGTTGCTGAGCGCGTTAATTATTGCTATTGGAATGGCTTTTTTGTGTGTGAAATTGCTATTCCGGAAGAACGGATATTTCTCTTCACAACATATTCATGACAATCCCGCCATGAAAGAACGTGGCATTCATTGCGTGATGGATCAGGACCGGGAAGCGCGCCGTGGCAGCATGTTTGCTGTCAGAGAGAGACTGAAATGAACTTTATATTATAAACACATAAGAAATGAATAATAACAAATTTGTCCGCACCGTGTCGGTGAGTGCCCTTTCGGTATTGATGCTTGCAGCTTGCAACAATGCCAATCCAAAGATGGACGAACAGCCGGCAAAGGAACAGCCTGCATCGACGGCGGGAATGAAGATTGCTTTTATTGAAGTAGATTCGCTCATGTCTCAGTACAATTTCTGCAAGGATTTCACACTGGTCTTGCAGAAAAAGAGCAACAATGCACGTAATACTTTAAACCAGAAGGGTCAGCAGTTGCAGGCAGCCGTAAACAACTTCCAGCAGAAGCTCAACAATAACGGTTTCTCGAGCCGCGAGCAGGCAGAGACGGCGCAGGCTGCCATCCAGCGTCAGCAGGAGAATCTGCAGGAACTTCAAAACCGCCTCGGTTCGGAACTTGATGCCGAAACAGCCAAGTATAATGTAGCACTGCGTGATTCATTGCAGAACTTCCTGAAAGAATATAATAAGTCGAAGAAATACGATCTCATTCTCTCTAAGGCAGGCGATAATATCTTGTTGGCTGACAAGCGTTATGACATCACAAAGGATGTAATAAACGGGCTTAACAAGCGTTATAAGCCCTTGAAGAAGGATGAGACAAAAGAAGAAAAGAAATAATTAAGGCTTTCGGGCGTAGAGCCATATCAAAGATATATTTACTGCGTCCCTATTATGTATCTTTATTTTGTCGCAGATAGCATAAAGGGCAGAAATTGAAAATGGCGTCATTAGCTTTAAGCCCAAATCGTTCATTAGCGTTATGATGACAACAACTTATCTTTTTGAATAGAAGTTTTTTATTTTTAGAAGGCGCAATGGGGGTCCATTGTAACCTATAAATGGAAAGACGGATTACAAAAAGAAAGTTGTTTGCGCATAACAGTCTAATGAACGATTTGTGTTAAAACGTGCATCGGTAATGATGGCGTTTAAAGTTAATAACTTTTGTACCAGTAGATTTATTAGCGAAGTTTTATTCCAAATTCACACCGTCAGACTTATGCAAGCTGATGAGCCTCTGATTTCAATGTCTTTGTTTGGGAAGTTCTTCCGCCATACCCCATGGAACACACAGCTAAAATCATATCGTTAAAGTTTCATTAACATTTTAGAAAAATCTTTGTAACTACTCAGTCTTTTTTTTTCCT
>CAMTJK010000219.1 GCA_947072805.1 uncultured Prevotella sp. | reverse complement strand
CAAACGGCATTTGTACTCTTTTTTTACGTCTTTTAACTATAAGCCGCGCTATTTGACGATGATTTTACGTTTGTCTTGTATTATTGCTGTCCGGTAAAACTTTTATGAGTAAGCGAAATTAGGGCTGATACCTCGTGAGAAGTGTCAGTCATAATTTTAATCGAACATAAAATGTTATACCGGACAGCAATAATTTTATTAATAAAGTTTAAACGTAAGGCGTGTATCGATTTAGATTAATTGACATAAAGGCACATAAAATATCATTAAAACACAATATTGTATACACATTTTATGTCTGACAATAAACAATGGCTTGTCTGTCAATTTGCTTTGTCTGTTTTGTTATGGCCGGTGTCAGACTGTCCCATATTTCTGCTTTTTGTCCCATTTATTTGCAATCTTCTCTACGCTGATGTAATTTTGCAT
Source organism: uncultured Prevotella sp. (assembly GCA_947072805.1). GTDB lineage: Bacteria > Bacteroidota > Bacteroidia > Bacteroidales > Bacteroidaceae > Prevotella. The sequence continues at coordinate 3,384 of CAMTJK010000219.1, read as the reverse complement.
GCAAAAACAGGAATATGGAGACCGACAGAATACTGCTTCGCCATTGGCTTGAGAGCGATTCGGATGCGCTATACAAGTATGCGTCCGACCCCGAAGTGGGTACACGTGCCGGGTGGGCACCCCATAAGTCAGTTGAAGAAAGTCGCAGCGTCATACGTAACGTGTTCGACAATGCCACCACTTGGGCGATAGTGCTAAAGGAAACATCAGAACCTATAGGTGCAATTGGCTACGGACCATCATGCGAATGTGCTTTGCCGTCGCGTCCCGGTGAGCCTACGGTAGGCTATTGGGTAGGGAAACCCTATTGGAACAGAGGCATCTGCACCGAAGCTTTGCTGCTCATGATAGAACATGTACGCCGTAATACTGATATAGCATCGCTCGTGAGCGGTCATTTTACCGACAATCCGGCATCGGGTGCAGTCATGGAGAAATGCGGATTCAGACCTACTGGAGAAATGGTATATGACGCTACGCTTTACAGGGGAGCCCAGAGGTCCATCCGAGTACTTCGGTGTGAGCTGCGCGAGGGTGCAGGCGAAATGTGATATTTACGATGGTATAATTTAAAAAAAAGATAGTAATGATTTCAGATTTCTTTTATGCCGCATTGCCATGGGTGACATGCGGATTGATGGTGGCTGTCATTACAGCCGGTTCCTTTTCGGCTGCGAAAATTAGAACTGCGGGTGATGAGGTAAAAGCCCTGCGCCGACGTTCACGTTCATTCTATATTGCTTCGGCATTGATGTATTTTACGGCTATGGCATTGTATTTATCGGAAGACCATGGTACGTCTTCATCCGTTACATGGATGTGCATCGGTTCAATGTTTCTGTGTTTCGGTTCTGTAGACACAATGAAAGCAAATGCCAAGGAAAAGGAGAAGGACAATACAAAAGAGGAATAAATCCGATTCCTGATTAGTGGTTTGTGCCTTATGGTCGGATGAGTGACGAACCGCTGATGCTTCCGTCTGCCGATGATAACTGCACGGCATATACATTTCCGGCTTGCAGTGACATATCGACAGTTACCTCTTCAGACGTTGCTTTCATCGCTTTCTGTGCCACGAGAGTCCCTCCCATGGAATAGACGCGTATGCTGAAATCCTGTCCTTGTGGTCGGTTGAAGATTATTCTGACCCCTCTGCCGCATGGCATAATGCGTGCAGCCGAAGGCATTGTTGCGTCCACCTCGTCAATTTTGTCTATACCAAGTATGTCGAGCAGTCCGCGATATACATCTATTTCGCCGTATCCCCACAGATTGTTGGGTGTTTCGTTTACGGTGTCAAGTATTCTTGATGTGCGTTTTATCACGTCAAGTGCTTCAGATGGGGTCAGGTCCGGTTTTGCCTGCAGCCAAAGGGCAATGGCGCCGCCTACCACCGGTGATGCCATCGATGTTCCGGAGTTTGCGTTCCATGCGTATGTGCGTCCGTTTACGGTAAATAGTTTTACATTGCTTTTTATGTCGCTCGTTTCGGGATTGTTTTCTATATAGAAACTGCTGTACGAGGATATCACATTCGTGCCGGGAGCCATCACGTCTGGCTTTGTCCTGCCGTCGATGGTAGGACCTGTTGACGAATGCTTGTCGCGTGAGCCGGGTTCGGCATCGGTTTCAAACGTTGTTCCGAGATAGTTGGTGAACGAGGTACGATGGATTGTAGAGCCTACGCATATCACAGACGGTGCGCTTGAGGGAGAGTGTATGTTGCGTGTCTTCTCTGCATTTGCGAGATGGCTGTGTGTGGAACTGTTGTACATAGCACCGTAAATGATTTGTAGTTCCGCCTCCGCTTCTGTGCCTACCAGTTCTGCCGAAAACTCAATTCCGTTCAGGCTGCCGTCAATGGCAGACAGAAATATGTCGCAGATATTGTCGTTATCGTTATAGCACGATTTGTAACGCTCTGTTGTCAGCTTGCATACGTTTCCGAGCAGCGTCACCGTATCGTTTTTTTCTTGCGTACTGTCATTGTCGGAGGGACGTATTCCCACCGTCAGTGTGTCATTTCCCGCATTGCCGTATGCCACAATCCTTACGTCGCAGTCGGTTGCCGACTTTGCGGTAAGATTCAGTATGCTCATGTCTGCTATCGCCATCGAACCGGCAGATGGTGTTCCCGATGGCTTGTTTATGTAGGTATAGGCATTTCCGCTGTTTCCTGCCGATGAAACGATGATGCGTCCCGGTCCTACCAGACTGTCGAGCACTTCGTAGTAAAGCATGTCGTCGCCCCTGTAGTCTTCGTGCGAACCTTCGCTGAACGATATTACACAAGGTCTGCCCTGCTCTTTGGCGTAGTCGAAAATATACTTGAAGCCGAGGGCATCGGTGGCGTAGGTATATTTGTACAGGTCGTTTTCGCTTATGAATTCGATGTCATCCGATACGGCGTTGCTCACCAGACAGATGTCGCTGTCGTAGGCTATGCCGCGGTAGCCACTTATAAAGCCGCTGCCTGCAGCTATTCCGAGCGTGTGCGTGCCGTGGGTCTGTTTCAGTCCGTCGCGGCTGTGTGCATAGTTTATTATTTCGCCCGGTGTTACATATTCGGCTCCGACATACATTTTGCTTCCTACTGTGTCGGCAGATATCTGGTCCCAGAAGCGGCATATGCGGTATCGGTCCATTTTCCTTGTAAAGAAGTTGGGATGTGTGAGGTCGAAACCTATATCCATTATGCCCATCACTACTCCGCTGCCGGTGAAGGCTTGTGGCAGTGCCCGCCCTTCGTAAACGGGCGTCGCGTTTACTGCCGTTGCAGCCACGTCCACAGTTGCCGTGCAGCTCTTTCCCGTCTCAATGCGTTTCACATTGCCGCTCATCGACAGTCTGCCGAGCGACGATAATGGGATAGATGCAATGTGTATGTTGCCGAAGCGTGCCAGCGACCTGCACCCGTGGCTTGCAAGTATCGAATCGGCGTTGCCTTCTATGCGTACAAAGGCTGTAAGCTGTCGGTTGTCCGGAACGAGCGGTGCTATCCTTTGCATGTTTCTTGACTGCATCGCGATGACTTTTACATATGCCGACATCTTGGAGTAGTCGGCATTAGAAGCCGACGATGAGAAAACGACAAAGGCGGAGAATATGGCTGTGACTATTTTTCTGTACATAGTTAGACTGTTAGACTTTGTGCAAAGTAAGGAAAAATATCCGAGGCAACCAAATAGAACTGTTGTTTTATGCTTTTCCATATTGTTTTAAAACTAAACACTGTCATAGCTTCTTTTATTAAGTAAGTCTGTCGCTACAGTCCTCGAAACACATTGCGATTTGATACGTATAACATTTATTTACTTTTATGAAAAATGTTTACTTTAACGTGTGTTAATCGGCATCCAAACCTCGATTTGTGACCTACGACGC
>CAMTJK010000218.1 GCA_947072805.1 uncultured Prevotella sp. | reverse complement strand
GGATATACAGGTGGGATAGCCAATCGTACAGAACAAGAGCAATGAACAAGAAAGAACTAATCGATTTGGGTTTGTTGATTAAAAACTGTATTTCAATTTTATCCATACTTCGGAATTGCGGCCGTACATGGCAAACTGTCCTTTATCGGCGTGAAGATAGTCATACCCCAAGAAAGCATGGATTTGGTCAGTCAGGGCATAGTCGGCATACAGCCTGTTGTATATTCCGCCGTTTGCTACATCAATGTAACAGAAGTTGGAAAGGGAAAGCGTATTATGCAGCAAGTCTTTCGAGATACGGACTGTCGCCATGCCTGAATTTCGGTATGATGAAACATTGGACATATTGCCGCTGATGTATTTATGGGAATACTGTATTCCCAACTGCCAGTCGCCTCCGGCATACCAGTCAAGACCGACAAGGGCATTTGTGCTGTTGCGTGTGACGACAGCAGCATTAACAACCGGTTCCTGCGCCTCCCCGAAGTATTCCGCAACCTCTGCGCGAACCACAAACTTGCCCAACGGAACAGAGAGGTCTGCTCCGAGCATAGTCATACGGTGGTATTCTCCTTCGCAAAGTAGCGAACCGTCTTCTGCAACGGATTTTCTGAATACAGGCATTTTGTTCCATGTCCGCAGGCCATAAAAATTAAAATCAACGCCGCTGAGATATGCGCCGATACGTCCGCCGTATTCCACATTCCCAAATTGCTTTTTCGGCGTACCGTCAAGGTTGATGGAATAGGGAATAGTGACATCCGGAAGGCTGACCGCCCACGGATTGTCTCTGTCTGTTGATAACTCATAAAAGGAACTTACGGGAATGACAATCGCCTCGGCATTCCATTTCGGACGTGTATATTTTACTCTTATGCCGTTCACGGGAATACGGATGTCGTCATAATCCTGGGTCAGGAACTCTGTAAAATCCATTGGCGAGATGATGTCGGTGATGCGCATGGCATCCGCCACACCCCACGTAATGATTTGCCGTCCGGCACGTATATCCAGACCTGATTGGTTGTAATACAGATATGCCTCACGCAGAAAGAATCCGCTCTGGTCTTTCAGTCGACTGTTATATACGGCATTTGCCGAAACGAACATGCCGGCATTGCCTTTTTCCAATGTAAGTTCGCCCCTTACACGGCTGCGGGATGCGGTCCAGTCGTTGGGGCTTGCGGTGAGGATGGCATAGTAGGTGTCAATGAACCCCTTGACACCTACATGCAGCCTGCCATCGTTTTCTTCCTGCGCAAAGGCAGGAAGAAAAGCAATGCACAGCAAGAATCCGAGAATCAGTCCTTTTCTCATAATCCCTTCTCCAATTTAGAAACCGTGAACATGGAATCATCCAGCTTCATGTCATATTTCAGATTCTTCATCACGATAATGGTTTTGTGTCCGGTCTGCACATTTTCCATTTCCATACGATGCTTCGACCAATAGCCTTGCACCTTGGTTATATCCGAGACTGTCAGCACGCGGTGCAGTTTGTTCAGTTTGTCGTAATATTCCACGCGGATGCCGGTCAGGCAGTCCTGCGCTATCCATGTCACTTTACGCGAGTAAATCTCATGTTTGTCCACAGGCACCGATTCCACGACCCAGCATTTTTTACCGTCGCGCGTCTCCGTGCGCAGCAGCTTGTGCTTGTCCTCGTCTATGTTGCGGTCACCCATGTCGTCGTAAGTGAAGTCCGTACCCATGAAGTAGTCCGTTTTTGAAGATGCGCCGCTGATGCGCCGTGTTTTCTTCATCGCTGGCAGATAGAGCCATTTGTCATCGTCTTTGCCAATCTGGTCGTAATCCCATGTGAGGAATCCAGTCCCTTTTACATCGCCAGGATAGGTGAAGAACATGATTCTTTTCGTGTCCTTGCCGACGTCCATCGACCACGACTCCACTTTACGCACACGCTTGCTGCCGTTCTTTTTCACTAAGGCAAGTTCCATCTGCGCGTAGCTCGTGTCTCCGTCAGGACGTTCGTCCACCTTTTTCATGATGTCACGTCCTGATAACTGCTGTGCCTGTACCGCAACGGCGGCAAGCACGAATGCCAATGCTAAAAAAATTCTTTTCATTTTTCTATTTGTTTAGAGTTGTTATTTTCTTCTTTACCGAATACATGGAATCCTTTCACCAGCACCGGGGTGATGAACAGGTCGGAGAGCAGTGCCGTCATGATGCCTATCACAGCCAGCCACCCGAAGTTGAGGAAATAAAGGCAGCATGATCCCATGAATCCCGCAAAAACGGCCGAGGTAATGATGGAGGTAATGACTATCGCCACGCCGACAATGCGGAATGTACTGTGGATGGAAGTACGGTAGCGGGCGGTTCGGTCATACTCCAGTTTGGAATGGTTAATGAAATGGATGGTGTCATCAACCGCCATACCGAGCATCATCGGGATGATGCAGGCAGTCATCATGTCAAGCGGAATACCAGCCCATCCCATGTATCCGCCCACGCAGACAGCGGGGAACAGGTTTGGGATAAGTCCTATCAGACCGACACGGACACTCTGGAACACAATCATCAGTATCACGCCGATGATAAGCACAGAAATCAGGAATGACTGAATCTGTCCGCGCACCAGATACTGCATCATGGTGGTGAACTGCGGCAGGTTGCCCACCGCCGTCACCTTTGCCTCCGGGAACAGTTTGGAAGCACGCTGCTCAATGTCGGCAAGTTCCCGTTCCGATTCCCCTGAGTTGTAGGTCGGCATTTCCACCATGAGACGCAGCCGGCGATAATCGTAATCTATCCAGTATTCCGACTCCGTGCCTCCGGCATTCTCATAGAGCAGCATCATCTGCGCCACCTCTTCCTCGTCGTCCGGAATTCGGTAATACGTCCTATCATTGCCGTTAAGCGTACAGTTCAGGTCTTTAAGAATGTCAAGTATGGAGGTTGTGCGTTTGGTCAGCGGATATTCCTCGGTCATTTCTGTGAGCTGTTCTAATTTCTTAAGGTTTTCAGGGAGCTTTGCTTGCCCGTCTTCGGGGAACTCCACCATCAGGTCGTAGGAGTAGAGCGAGCCGAGTTCCGACTTGCTCACCTGCAACAGCTTGTTCACGTATGGAACCTTTTCACCCATAGTCCGCTCCATGTCAAATGCCGGCTCTATGCGCCACACGCCGATTCCGAGGAATATACACAGAAGCACGAATACGGTCAGGATGGTTTTAGGATGGCGAAGGTCGAAGTCGCCGACACTCACCATCATTCTCGACCAACGTGTGTCGCTCTCTTCCGTGAAGTTCTGCTTGGGCTTCTTGTCCCGCCCGAAAGACAGTAGTACGGGGGTGACGAGCATCGTGATGAGCATGACAAACAGCACACTGAGTGACGTGTGGATACCGATAAACGCTACCGGACGTATCGGCACGATGAGGAAAGAGAGCAGCGAGACAATAGTGGTGCAGCCGCAGAAGAACACCGGCCACCCCGTTTCCTTGAATGTTTCTACCACCGCCTGCCTACGCCGTCCGTGAATCATCATTCGCTTGCCGAAGAACGAGAACAGATGGATGTTGTAGGCTATCGACACTGCGAACGCCAGTATCACGGGAATAATGCTCGTTACCGAATCGACATACAGCCCTAATGCCCCGGCGATGCCGAACGTGATGAGCAGTCCGCCGAACGTGCCGATGAAAGGAGCGACGATACCACGCACCGAGCGGGTCATTATCAGCATCACGAGTATGGATATGATGATGGCGAACTTTACCAACCATCCCATCTCCGCGCCAACGAATACGACCTTCTGCTGGCTGACGTATGGCATACCCGTCGCTTTGGGATGCAGCGAGGCGTATTGCGTCTTGTGGATGATGCGGTCCACTTCCTCTCCCGTA
>CAMTJK010000217.1 GCA_947072805.1 uncultured Prevotella sp. | reverse complement strand
GTAAAAAGGGCAAGCGACGCGATGATTATTGCGATGTACTTTCTCATGGTCAGCGCACTTGAAGTTCATTGATGGTACCCGCGCGTACCAAATCCTCGTTCTCAATCACGAAGGACTGGTGACGGCCGCCGTTCTTCTCGTTTAATTCCACCACGAGGCACTTGTCATCGGGGATGGTGAACTTCGCCATCGTGAAGACTGTGCGCTCGCTCTTTTTGCCCGGCACGAGTGTGGCGTAGTTCTGCGCACGGAGCGGCAGAATAATCTGCTCCTGCACGGCAGTACGCTTTGCCATCTTCTTGTCCACGATTTTCCAAGTGATGTAGTCCACATCGAAAGGCACGTTGCTCTGGTTCTTTATCTCCGTGTGGAAATAGAGCAAGCCGTTGTGCGTGTAGATGCCTTTCAACTGGTATTGGATGCCGAAACGCTTGCAGCCGATATGCTTCACCTCGCGCTTGTTCTGCTTGTGGATGGACTTCATGATAAGGCGCACCAGCATCGGGCTTTCGCTGCCCAGCTCTTTCAGATAGATTTCCTGCGCGTTGTTCGGGCGGTTCACCGTGCTGCCGTCATGGATGAAGTCGCACATCTCCACGTTGAGCAACAGCGGTTCGGCGGCGTACTTCACGTTGAAGGTGTAGAAACTGCCGTCTTCCGTGATGACGGACATATTCGTTTCGTTGGGGAAATTCCGTACCGTAGCCTTCACACGGATGACGTTCTCCGCTCCGTCGGCTTTCCCGGCAATCAGGTCGGGCGAGCCTAAATCGACATAGCGCACCTCCGCCGGAAAAATGACGTGGACGGTCTTGTCGTAGGTCACTTCCAGACCGTGCGGCGGTATCATGCGGTCGAAGGCCAGCTTGCGCGACAGCCCGTGATACAGGTCGCCGTCCGCCTCCTTCTGCGGATAGACCTCCTTCGTCAAGGTCGGCTGTTCACTTCCGTTGGTCGTTTCAACGGTTACATTCTCCTGCGCGTTGGCAGTTGCGATGCCCATAGCGAGGGCAAACATGATGATTACTTTTCTCATTACTTTTGGTTTTTTAGTGGTAAATGGTTTTTATTGATTGTTGTTTTCAGTCCTTTTCCTGATAGAGCATGACCCTGTACCCGGCTTTCAGATGCACCTTGACGGTGCGCATCTTCTTGGCGATGTACTGGCTCGTGCCTTGTATCAGCCCCTTGCCCAAATCGGAGGCGAGCTGTGCCCCGGCATTGGTGGAGATGTTGATGCTGCTCCCCAATGAGCCGCCCATGTTGGCGGCAACCTCCCTGACGGCGTTCATCTCCATCGAGTTTGGGATGAAGATACCGGGCTGTCCGTCCGTGTCATAGACCGCAAGCTCCACCGGGATAATCGTGCCATCGTATTCCAGCGAGGTGACCTCGATGTCGAGCCGCTCACCCTGTATCTTGCCCGTGCCGACCACCACTGCATTGCGTGGGATAATCCTGCCCGCCACCGCCATAGGCTCCAGCAGGCGCAACCTTACCGTCTGTCCGTCCATCACACCATGCGCACCATGCACACACGCCGGTATGGTGTTCCGGTCCGATACCTCTGTAGTGCCGACAGCCGTGTTGAACCCCCGGTTGCGTTCCTGCGAGAAGGTGGCGACAAACTCCGCGTTGCTCATGGGCTGTGCAAGGGAGGAAACGATTTGGCGGGTCACTTGCCTTACGGGTGTCGCCGTGTTCTTCTTTCCCTTCTGCACGGTGGAAGGCTCTGCCGCCTGTTCCGGCTTTCCTCCGTTCTGACCGCCCATGTACTTTGCCGCCAGCTCATAGGACTTCTCCATAAGTGCCACCTGTTCGTCCATAGATGAAGTCCTGCCTTTTTCGCTTTCCAGTTCCGATTCCAGCGAGGCGATGCGCTCCAACAGCTCATCCATCTCGGCATTGTCGTTCTTCGGCTGTTCGTAGAAGTTGCCGAGGGTGGCGTTCAGGTCACGGTAGGCGGCAGCGGAGGATTGGATAGTCTGCGGTGTGGCAGGCTGTGCCTTTTCCTCCTTGCCGCCCGGATTGGCGAGGTCGAAGTCCGTCCCGTCCTCCGTTCCAGCTATCTCGCGGTCGAACATGTCGCCCAGCTGCCCGATGGCACGGTTGCGGCTCTCCAGACGCTCCTCCATCTCCCCATGCTCGTAGGCTTTCAGTTTGTCGCCGATAATCTGCTTGTTCGCCTTGTCAGCGTCGGGCATCTCGGTGTTGTATCCGTCCGTTCCCGGCTGTTGCTCCTTGCCGGAGGACGGGGCGAATATCAGCCACATCGCCCCGATGAACACCAGCACCATAGCGGGCAACACGATCATCTTCTGCCGTTTCAGCCGTTGCGCCTCTGTCAGCGGTTCGCGCTCCTTTTTCGGCTTTCCCGTGTCGGGAGCGGTTTTGTTCTCTTTCATCGGTTCATTCTTCGTCTGTTCCATATAAATAAGGTGTTAAGTGATTGTCTGTTTCCGCCGGGGTCGGCAGTTCCACCCGTCCGGCGTGTCCCGTTTCCATGCGTGAGCCATCGTTTCTGCCGATGTCATAGATGGCTCTGCCGAAGGTGTAGAGGGCAAGCACCGTGAAGGCGGCGAGCATCCCCAGCACGATGCGGCGGCGTGTTTCCGGCGGCAAGCCGTCCAGATACCCTTTGAGCCTTGCCACCAGCTGTTTCCGTTTGTCGTGGAGCTTCCAGTACACGCCCCACATTGTTTTTCTGATACTTTTTACTTTCCGTTTCATAATCCGTTACCGTTTGATTGTCTGTAAATCCTTGTTCTCAATGATGGTGAAGCCCTCGATGGTGAAGCCATTGGGGTTGTCGTCCGACCGCGATGCGTTCAGCAGGCGGCAGGTGGTCACGAGGCTGCGCTCGGTGACGTTGCTCTGCCGGATGATTTTCTGCGTGGCGTAGGTCACGGCACGGTAGGGATAGGCGTTGAAGTCGCACACCACGCTGTCCACCTTCAGCACTTGGTTGATGTTCCCGGCGATGATGCGGTTGTAGTACCCCTTCTCGGCGAAGTCCGAATAATAGTGGTACACGCTCTTGTCCGCCAGCAGCAAGGCACGTTTCACGTTGTGTTCAATTGCGCTCTTTTCGGGCGACAGCGTGAAGAACAGCTCGTGGAAGCGGCGCACATGCTCCCGCGCCTCCGCCGGGCGGTTCTGCGACAAGTCCTGCGACAAGGCGAGCATCAGGCTCTTGCCGTTGTCCAGCACATAGATTTTCTCCCGTTGCTTCTCCGCGAAACGGTAGGAACTCCACACGCTCCATACCGTCACCACGGCGCACAGCGAAAGGAAGACGATACCGAACAGGCGTATCTGCCTGAACGATGATTCGATGTTTCTGAGTGACTTAAATTCCATTCTTAATTCTGTTTCAATGATTCTACATGATTGTTATTTCAGCAATTTGCCGGCACGTCCCATCATATTGCCTGTCGCAGCTCCGGCAACACTGCCCGCCATTCCTCCGGCACGTCCCGCCATCTGGTTCACGTTGCGACCGTAACCGCCCATGCCTCCGGCTTGGATAATCCAGCCCGCAACGGTGGGAATGGTAAAGTAGCCGATGATGCCGATGCAGAGGAATACGATATACACCCCGTCGCTCGAATCCAGCGAGAAGTTCGGGTCTGCCTGCATCCGCTCGATGTCGTTTTGCAGCATCAGAACCTGTATCTTCGCCAGTATGGTGCTGAACATGTCCGATACCGGTAGCCACAGATAGACCTGTATATAGCGGCATATCCACTGCGTGAGCGTGTTTTGGAAACCGTCCCATACCGACAGGGCGAAGGCTATCGGACCGAGAATCGCCAGCACCACGAGAAAGAAGGTGCGGACGGTGTCTATCACGAGGGCGGCGGCTTGGAACAGCAGTTCGAGTATCTCGCGGAAGAAGTCGCGGATGCTCTTCTTCATGTTGTACATTCCCCGGT
>CAMTJK010000216.1 GCA_947072805.1 uncultured Prevotella sp. | reverse complement strand
TTTTCAAGAACTTTTTACACAAAACAAGGCAATTTTTTCGCGTATTTTGACAAAATATGCCGTTTTTATGCTCTTTCCGTAGTCTTTTTTATGCTTTTTGATATGAACGGAAGCACCGTACTGTGCGCCCACACAATAGGCATTACATTACAAATCCGCTTCGTTAATCACTTCGTTGCAGCATGACATTGCAGCGGTCACGGCGGCGGCTTATCCGTTTTCGCTGTTTTCATTTAATCGAAACGTCGAGAAATCCAACTACCGGCATGCTATATATAATAATGTATATACATATATATAACAGGAAGAGCAACAAGACGTAAGTCTCTGTAATTTTTGCGGGCAATGCAGATAAGGTTTTACAGCGCGTCGTGCCATTGCCGATACTATTGCAATACAGCAGAGAATAAAGACAAAACAACATCATTTTAGTGCGATTTAAGCATGTATTTTTTCCAAAATGACATCAATTTCATACATAATTAGCCTGCCATACAAAATAATTCAGTAACTTTGTCCACTCTGACAGAATAAAACAAGAATCACAAAACAATAGAGAAATGAGAAAACTATTCGCAAGAGCAACCATGTTGGCAGTGGTTTTGTCAGCCTCATTCACGGTTTCCGAGGCACAGATACCCGACGGCTACTACTCTTCGCTTAAAGGCAAGAAGGGAGCAGCACTGAAAAATGCCGTCTACGAGGTGATAAAAGATGCCAATGTGCTGAGTTACGGTTCCGGCAGCGGTCACACCTGGGAGGGATTTTACACCACCGACCGCACAGACGAGAACATGGTAATAGACCGTTACAGCTATGAGGAGCACTACTTCGGCAATATTGGTTCGGCTGTGGGCGGCATGAACATCGAGCACTCGTTCCCGAAGAGCTGGTGGGGCGGTTCGAAGAACCAGGCATATCAGGACCTTTTCAATCTTATGCCGAGCGAATCGACCATCAACTCTAAGAAATCCAACTACCCCATGGGTGAGGTCACGTCGGGCGACATTGGCAACGGATGCACGAAGGTGGGCAACGGCAACAACGGCTACAAGCTGTGGGAGCCCGCCGACCAGTGGAAAGGCGACTTTGCGCGCGGCTACATGTACATGGCCACGGCTTACCAGAACCTCACATGGTCGGGCACGCAGGCTCTGCAGATTCTCCAGCAGGGCGAATATCCCACCCTGCAGCAGTGGGCATACACGCTCTACATGGAATGGGCACGCACCGACAAGGTGGATGAGCTGGAGATACAGCGCAACGACGCCGTATATGCCATACAAGGCAACCGCAATCCGTTCGTAGACTTCCCTAATCTTATGGAATATATATGGGGTGACAGCGTCAATTACGCCTTCGACCCCGACCGTACGCTGTGCGTTTACGGCGGCGGTGGCGGTGACGGCGGCGGAACCGTAGAGCCCGACCCCACTCCCATAGAGACCGTTGTCTACGAGGCGGCATTCACCTCTACCGACGGCAGCTGCGTCATTCAGGACATCTCTGTAGCCGGCAGTCTCACGGTGTGGTCGCGCAGCGACAAGTACGGATGGGTGGGCAATGCCTTCAAGAACAACCAGTCGAACGCCGCCGAGTCCATACTTACCACGCCGGAAATAGACCTCGGTGCCTTCAACAAGGCCAAGCTGTCGTTCGAGCATGCCGTGAACTACAAGGAAAATCCGCAAGAGCTGCTTAGCGTAGACATAATTCTTGAAAACGGTTCTGTAGAGCTCGGCGGCATAGAATGGCCCGCAGGCAACAGCTGGACATTCAACAATTCGGGCGACATAGACATCAGCGCCTATGCCGGACAGAAGATAAAGATAGGCTTCCACTACCGCAGCACCGCCGAGGTGACGCCCGCATGGGAGATAAAGACGCTTGTGGTGACGGGCATATACGACCCCAACGGCATAAGCACGCCTACGACAGATGCCTCCAAGCCCGACTTCAGCAGACCTTACGACATGTTCGACGCTGCCGGCAGGAAGCTCCGTTCGGCTCCGCAGAAAGGCATTGTCATCATACGTCAGGACGGCAACACGTGGAAGATAAAGAAGTAGAATGCTGAAGCAAATGAAGATTCCGGTTTTGACAATCTTCGTTACATAAAAACAAAAGGATGCCAGGCAATTGTCCGGCATCCTTTTGTTTTATCTTAGCCCCTGTCGCTCCGACACTATCTTCGGGTCACGGCGATACGGGCCGATGATGTTTTCCTGTAATTCCCTTTCCTTTACTTCTCCGAATCGGGAGCCGCGTCGATGAGGTCCATAAACTGGTCGAGCTTCGGCGTTATTATGATTTGTGTGCGGCGGTTGCGCTGCTTGCCCGCCTCGGTATTGTTGTCGGTCAGCGGGTTATACTCTCCGCGTCCGCCAGCCGTAAGGCGTTTCGGGTCCACGCCGTAGTTGGTCTGCAGGTACTGCACCACGCTCGATGCACGCAGACAGCTCAGGTCCCAGTTGTTTCTGATGTTGGTGCGCGAGATGGGCACATTGTCTGTATTTCCCTCCACCAGCACGTCATAGTCCTTGTAGTCCATTATTATTTTTGCTATCTTGCTCAGCGTTTCTGCCGCGCGGCTGTTTATCTCGTAGCTTCCGCTCTGGTAGAGCATGTTGTCAGCGAGCGAGATGTACACCACGCCCTTGAGCACCTGCACGTCCACCTCGCTCAGTTCCTCGCGGCTCAGCGAGCGTGTCAGGTTGTTGGTGAGCACCATGTTGAGCGAGTCGCTCTTGCTCTTCACCTCCACGAGATGTCTGATGTACTGGTTCGACTCGTTTATCTGGTCTACGAGTTTCGATATGTTCACCGTTGTCTGGTTGCTTGCCGTGAGGCTCTTGTCGAGAGCCTGCTGCAGTGCTTCGTAGCTCTGCTTCTGCTGTGCGAGCTGTTCTTCAAGACTTGTCACGCGTGCCTTGCTGGCGGCGAGCTGTTCCTTTGCATCCTGGTAGTTACGTGTCAGTTCCTTGTTTTCGTTCTGACAGCCTTCGAGGGCCTTTTTGCTTGCGCAGCTGCTCATGAGTACGCAGGCTGCAGCAAATGCTATTACAATTTTCTTCTGCATGTTGTTGTTTATATATATAATTAATGTGTATATGTTGCCACTGTCTTTTTGGGCTTCGGAGGCTTGTGGCGCAGCTCCCGGAGCGGTGCAAAGTTATACATATAAGGCGAACGGATGCTCGCGCCGGCGTCTGTTATTATGTTATTTTAACCTCACTGCCCTGCCGTTATAGAATATTCACACAGCACAGGTGCCTTGCACGCAGTCGTTGTGTGGGTTGTGTGCGGCAGCGAAGCCTAAAGATGTTATGGGACAATCGTACAAAAAAATTCATCCCCCTGTATTCCGTTTGCGGAAGATACAGGGGGACAAACCATGTGACCTATACGTAGTTTTTGAAGATCTGATGCAGCTTGGCGACAGCCTTCGAGTGTTTTATCGCCCACATCGACTGCATCTGGCTGATGTTGCGCGGCAACAGATTTGAATCCCGCAGCTTGCGCAGAAACTCGCGCAGGGGTTCACCCGGATACACCACGTCGTCGTTCATTATACCTGCTCTTTCGAGCTCCCTGTTGGCCTCTATCTCGTTTATTTCCACCTTTCCCTTGCGGGTCATGTAGTCGTCGAGGCAACTCTGGATAGTTTGTACATTAAGATAGTTGATCATAAGTCAGATATTGTTAGTTGAATAGTTGTTTTTCATTCGGTAACTCCTTACTGCTGATACAAATATAGTGCTTTTCCCTTTCCGTTGTACTCGCATTTCCGCATTATTGGAAATTATTAACAAAGAAAGAGAAAAAAGTAACAATTTACCGAACGGTTAGCGAAAAAAATATGTCTTGAGGCCTTAACGAAACCGTACACGATATAATACGTATAACATTTATTTACTTTTATGAAAAATGTTTACTTTAACGT
>CAMTJK010000215.1 GCA_947072805.1 uncultured Prevotella sp. | reverse complement strand
ATCGTTTTTCGACCCGTCGGGAGCATAAATCGACCCACTTTGATTAACAAATATTTACACCTAGAATGTCGGATTTAAAAATGTTAAATTCGACCAAATATCTTTACAAATTAACTTTCATTAAGTGCAGTTACGAGCCTGTCGTCATTCTCCTTTCGTCATCTTTGCGCGCAATGAAGTTTGTTTTATTGCCTGACGGCTTGCCACTGGTATTGGCTCCGGTGCGGATTGCAGGCGGAAGCTTGCCACGCAAGTGAGGGTATGTGTCAGTGATAAGACAGAAAATAGGTTGTTTTTTGGGTATTGGTGAAAAAATAAATGGCAAAATGTCACTTTTTTCACGTCAAAAATGTACTTTTGCAAGCGAAAAAGAAATAGCCGTACTTTATTGTATGGAATATATAATAACCAAACACATATATAAGATGAAGAAAATAAGAGCAGCCGTAGTGGGTTACGGCAACATCGGACGGTATACCGTCGAGGCACTTGAGGCATCAGCCGATTTTGAAATAGCGGGAATCGTGCGCCGCAACGGTGC
Organism: uncultured Prevotella sp.; assembly: GCA_947072805.1. GTDB lineage: Bacteria > Bacteroidota > Bacteroidia > Bacteroidales > Bacteroidaceae > Prevotella. The sequence continues at coordinate 3,429 of CAMTJK010000215.1, read as the reverse complement.
CGACAACAAGCCTGCAGAGCTGGAAGGATATGACGTGGTAAAGGACATCACCGAACTGAAGGATGTGGACGTGGCTATACTCGCAACACCGACACGCAGTTGCGAGGAGTTTGCCAAGAAGATTCTGCCACTTGGAATAAATACTGTGGACAGCTTCGACATACACACAAACATAGTGGACTATCGTCGCTCACTCATGGACGTATGCAAGAAGCACGGAACCGTGGCTGTGATAGCAGCCGGATGGGACCCGGGCTCAGATTCTATAGTACGCACACTCATGCAGAGCCTTGCACCGAAAGGACTCTCATACACCAACTTCGGACCGGGCATGTCGATGGGACACAGCGTGTGCGTGCGCTCAAAGAAGGGGGTGAAGAACGCACTCTCCATGACAATACCACTCGGAGAGGGCATACACCGCCGCATGGTTTACGTGGAACTGGAAGACGGAGCAAAGCTCGAAGAGGTAACGGCAGCCATAAAGGCAGATCCGTACTTTGCAAATGACGAGACACACGTGTTTGCTGTGGAGTCGGTGGATGCCGTACGCGACATGGGACACGGTGTAAATCTGGTGCGCAAGGGTGTGAGCGGAAAGACGCAGAACCAGCGCTTGGAGTTCAACATGAGCATAAACAATCCGGCACTTACAGCGCAGGTGCTCGTAAACGTGGCTCGTGCGTCGCTGCGCCAGCAGCCGGGATGCTACACTATGGTAGAGCTTCCGGTGATAGACATGCTGCCGGGCGACCGTGAAGACCTCATAGCACATCTCGTGTAAACGGTATCAAATAAACAGCGACCGGCCAGGGCTTAGCCTTGACCGGTCGCTGTGTTTTATCCCAACACGTGTCAGCATTCCGATATCCTTGTATATCGTCGGGCGTCAGTAGCCTATCACGCAGATTCCCGGAAACCTTGACTGCGCCTCGGCATCATGGACGAGGGTAGATATGCTGTTGGCATCCATGCCTTTAAGAAAGTCGCGATATGTGGCGCCACACTCAAACGAGTGTGTCACGAAGCCAGTCTCGGACGTGTCGGCACTTGCTTTCAGCGAGAATGTGGCTCCGTCGGAAAAGGGAACGAACTTCAGAGAGTCTGACATATAGCCCTTGCTCACGAGCACGTCGAGCGAAGCACAATACGTTCCGTGGTCGGTCTTGTATCGTTTTTCGGCATCGGCAATGGCGTCCAGCCGTTTGCGCACTGTCTCCTCCCGCGTTTTTTGTTCCTCCTCGAACCACAGTGGGGCGTTGAGGCTTGCCACGCAGAGGCATATCATGGCACCGGCCATAGTGCCAAGCATAAGAATTGAAAGTTTGTTTCCCGGTATCATCTTATATTTCTGTCTTTTTTATTGTCCGAATGCTGTGTTGGTGTATGCGTACGGTACTGTTCTGCAGTCCGGAGGCATCGGCGCAAATCATTCCCTTGCTTTCTCTATATAGTATATATAATATATATGTACGCGCGCGTAAGGGAAATGGCATCACAGATACGCCGCAAAAATATAATTTTACTCTGATTACGCCTTTATCGCAACGGCGGAATTATGTGTTTTTATGTGTTTTAATAATTATTTTACACAGCATATTCCCTGCCGTTGCAACGCCAAAAGCCTTATAATAGATTTGTTTCAGTACAAATAAGCCGTAAAACAATACGAATATTCACTTTCTTAAAGATTATTATTGTTTTTTTGTATTGTAAAAGCAGAATTGTACGAATTTTTTTTATCTTTGCATAAGTAGGCTGCGTTCGGCATGAGCAGCCGAACAATATTACATTGCGATATGACAGTATACGGTTCTGGTGAGAATCAGTATATAACGATTATAAAACAAAAGTAAAATGAAAAAGATACTGAAGAGGGTCGTGCCATGAACCGCCGCGTGGAAATAGAGATATTAAAATAAATAATCATTAAACAAACAGTACAATTATGAAAAAACTATTTAATTTATTCAGTATCCATTGCTTCGGCATGCTTATCGCTGCCGCAACACTTACATCATGTAATAGTGATGACGATGATACCAGAGCGCCGAAGACGGAAGATATTGACAATGATCCGACAGGTGGTAACGATGAAGATGAAGATGAAGACAGAACATTAATTGTTTCAACAAGTGAAAGTGCATCGCTTCGTCGTTTGGGATTCGTATTGACTATTCCCAAAGGTTCCGTTCCAAAGAATAATTCAGGTGCAGATGGCAGAGTGGCATTCTCTGTTGCTAAATTCAATGAACTGCCGGCTCCTTTACCAGAGGGTGTAGAGATTGTAAATGATGCCAAGATAAAGTTGGAACCTATGAACTTCGTTTTCTATACACCGTTGAAACTTGATATACCGGCACAGATTATCAATCCGACGGAGATGCGACTTCTTCGTTATGACGACTATTCAAATTCGTGGGAAACAGTTCCTTTCTCTTCAATTAATGAAGATGGTACAGTATCTGTTTCTATAATTGAGCTCGGATATTTTGTTTTGGTAAAGCAAAATACAACTCAAGAGATGGGAGGTATACATATTTCAAAACAATATTTGGATGATGATTATTATTATTATCTGACACTCATTCCTGAAGAAAGTTCAGGAACCGGAATAAAGCGTATAGCCTTTGCTCCCAATGGTAATGATATCTACATGGCCAATGTACCATTGGGTAAGTACGTTGCTGTCATATCAAGAGAATTACGTAATAATCTTTCGGAGTCATATCAGGGTATACAATATTATAATTCGGTCCTTAATATCTCGGTTTCTAAGAAGCTTGTAAGCGGAGCTGGAAAGTATGATACTTATACAGGATGGGTTGAGATATCTTTGCCAAGTGCAGGTTGGAGGGACGGACGCCCAGACGACGCATGGGGAACAGCTACTGTTACTTACGGTACAGGTAAATTCCAGGCAACACTTACATGGGTGAATACATCTTCGGAGGCAACGGACTATGACTTACATCTTTTTGGACCATCTGACATACATGCTTATTTTGCTAATAAACAAGCAGGTTCTTTTGAATTAGACCGTGACTGGTTGCGTGAAAGAGGTAATGCCATAGAAAATATATATAGTATTGATGATAATTTCACAGCAGGAGAATATACGATAAAGGTTCATCATTACTCTGGAACATTAAACCGTCGCTACAACTGTCGTATTATCATTGATGGAGTGGTTGTCAGATCTGTTTCTGGTGCAATATCTACATACAAAGAATATGATGATATATATTCATTTACAGTTGGAGAAAAGTAGACGCATAAGAAGTGTTTATTCATAAAATATTATAAAAATCAACAAGGTCTCGACTTAATTGTCGGGACTTTGTTTTTATGGAATTTTTAGCGCTTCGTAAACATACCTTCTGATGCCATTTCTTGCGGCTTTATTCGTTTATTCGGGAGAATTTAGTT
>CAMTJK010000214.1 GCA_947072805.1 uncultured Prevotella sp. | reverse complement strand
CCGAGGATTCCAGAAAGGTGGCGAGAATCCTCCTGCTGTCGGCTGTATTCCTTTTGCCTTTTGCCGCTTTCGCCACAGGCTTCCCACGTTCACGCTTTGTGTTCCGGGCAAGCGAGGCATCAATCCCAATCCCGAACTGGGCGAAATGTTCAGCCAGCACATTGTCCAGATAATCTTCCACCGTTATGCCTTCTTCTGCGAACAGCCTGACAAGCTCTTCCATGCGATGATGGTACTCCGGGCGCAACAGCGCATACTTGTCAGGGGCTGTTCCGATACCGATGTCGGACTTCTTCAGGATTTCCGCCTTGTATTCGTCCGCTTGTCTCTGATTTCTCTTGTTCTTTGTTTCCATGTCCTTTTTGTTTTTTAGTTGATTAGAATACGTCTTCATAATTTTTGTCATATAGTTTTTTTATTACGTCCCCGCACTGGAGGAAGTGCTGTGTCAGCACATGGTCCAGATATGCGGACAATGTCAGTTTGTCCTTGCCGATTACGCGGGTGATACGCATGATACGGTCGTGGTATTCCCTGCGCACATATGCCATTTTTCCCGACCGTGCCGCTGTTTCCGCACCTTTGATGAACATTTCAAGGTAGTCTTCCTCGTTCTCAATAGGTGGAATGACGGACTCGGCGGCAGGCTTCTTACGGCGTTCACTTTTCGCCGCCCTCTTCTTGTCTGCCGCGTTCTCCTTTGGCACGGAAGGTGTTTCCACCTTTTCGGCACGGGTGGCGGACGGGGGCATTTCCGGGCGTATGCTGTCCAGAAAGCTCGCTGTGTCGATTTGCACATCAAGGTTCTTCGCCATAATTATCCGTTTATCAGTTTCAGCATTTCATCCGCAAGCTGTTCAATGTTGCTGCCCTTGATAAGAGCCTTGTCGGGCGGCATGATGGTGGAACGGAATACATAGCGTTCACCATCCTCTTCACTTTCCTTACGGAAACGCTTGCTGTCCGGAAGACAGGTTTTCATCACGTTCAGTCCGGCACGTCCGGCTACTTTCTCGTACACGTCGTACAGGTTGGTCTTCTCCCTGCCGTCCACCATGTTCCACAACAGGTAAAGCCCTTTGATATTGGCTTTCCCGGTACTCATGAAGGATTCGTTTACAACGGCGGCGAAGTTCAAGGAACTTTCAGCCACAATGCGGTCTGCCGTTATGGGACAGAACACATAATCCATTGTTGCCACGGTCTTGATGACACCGGGATTGTTCACGGTGCCGGGCAGGTCAAAGAAGATAATGTCCGGCGGTGTTTCCTTCGAGATGAAATCCTTTGCCTTTTCGATGGCTGTTTCAGGATGGCTCTCCACAATCGGATACATCTTCTTTTTCAGACGTGCGAACTGCTCGAAGGCTGTTTTTTGCAGTCGGGGATTGCGTTCAATGTTCTTCATGTCACGCTCGCGCATATCCTTGATGCTGTACTGCGGATAGTCGCAATCCACCACGACAACGTCCATTCCTTTCACATAGTAGAAATAGCTTGCCATAAGTACCGTGAGCGTCGTTTTGCCCGCCCCGCCTTTCTGGGTGGAGAAGGCTACAAGTAATGTTTCTTTCTTCATCGCTTCTTTTTTAATATGTTATACAATCAGTTTGTCTGTTTTGTGACCGGTTGGCTGACCGGGATGCCAGACGGTGTACTAATCGGCTGGATGTCGGTATGCCGGATGGATCAATCTGTATGTCAGTCAGTCGTCAGGCTTGCTTGCCGGCTTTCATATCAGCTTGCCGTTTTACTGACTTATCAGCCGGGCGGCTTGTCCGCTTATCGGCTGACCGATCATCTGACAGGTCTTCCGGACGGTTTTCCGACTGTCGGGCAGACAGGTCTTTCAACCAATCACACTGCAAATAAACAATGATATTTTGGAACTTGTATCACTTCTCCGGAAAGTGGCAGCATGTTGCGTCGGTTGGCACAGGTTGTCCGGGTCAAGCCTCTGTCCGATACAGCGTTAAGGATGTAACTTTGCACCCGAACGGCAGGGTTCGCCGCAGGTGGCGCAGCCCGGAGTTTGAAAGGCATTCCCCCAATCCGTCTCCTGACGGATTTTTATGTTCACCTGAACATAGCAAGGTATGTTTTCAGCCGCTCAAAACATTTTGAGCAGCCACGAAAACGCCTTGCCCTTGCAGGGGGCGGGCTTACCCTCCGAAGTCGGGAAGCCTCTCAAACCTGCGGTGTCTGTGCCTCGAAACGGCGGCTTATGCCGTCAAACCGCTAAATCCAAAGTAATATGAGTGAAAAAAGAAGAAACAAAGGCGGGAGAAATCCCAAACTCGATCCGGCGGTGTTCCGCTACACCGTCCGTTTCAGCGAGGAGGAACACAACCGTTTCCTCTCCATGTTCGAGAAGTCGGGCGTTTACGCCAAGTCGGTTTTCCTGAAGGCGCACTTCTTCGGACAGCCGTTCAAGGTGCTGAAAGTGGACAAGACGCTGGTGGATTACTACACCAAGCTGTCAGATTTTCACGCGCAATTCCGCGCGGTCGGCACGAACTATAACCAAGTCGTGAAGGAACTGAGGCTGCATTTTTCCGAGAAAAAGGCGATGGCGTTGCTCTACAAGCTGGAGCAACAGACCGTCGAACTCGTAAAACTGAGCCGTAAGATTGTGGAACTTTCAAGGGAGATGCAGGAAAAATGGTCGCAAAAATCAGTATAGGAAACTCGTTGTACGGCGCACTTGCCTACAACGGGGAGAAGATCAACGAGGCGAAAGGGCGGCTTCTGACGACCAACCGCATCTACAATGACGGTACGGGAACGATGGACATCCACCGGGCAATGGAGGACTTTCTTGGCATGATGCCCGTGCGGTCGAAGGTGGAGAAACCGGTGGTGCATATCTCGCTCAATCCGCATCCCGATGATATTTTGACGGATACGGAGCTTCAGAACATCGCACGGGAGTATCTGGAGAAGATGGGCTTCGGTAACCAGCCATATCTCGTTTTCAAGCATGAGGACATCGACCGCCACCATCTGCATATCGTGACGGTCAGGGTGGACGAGAACGGCAGGAGCATAGACACCCGGAATAACTTTTACCGGAGCAAGCAGATAACACGCGAACTGGAACGGAAATACGGGCTGCACGACGCGGAACGCAAGAACCGCCGTCTTGACACGCCGCTGCGCAAAGTGGACGCTTCTGCGGGCGACGTGAAGAAGCAGGCGGGGAATGTGATTAGAGAACTGAACCGCAGGTACAAGTTTCAGACGATGGGCGAATACCGCGCACTCCTTTCCTTATATAATATGACGGTGGAGGAAGCGCATGGCAATGTGCGCGGACGCGAGTATCACGGGTTGGTCTATTCCGTCACGGACGATAAGGGAAACAAGGTCGGCAATCCTTTCAAGTCCTCGCTGTTCGGGAAGTCCGTCGGCTATGAAGCCGTACAGAAGAAGTTTGCCCGTTCCAAGCAGGAGATTAAGGAGAGGAAACTTGCCGACATGACGAAACGCACCGTCCTTTCCGTGCTGGAAGGCACGTATGACAAGCAGAAGTTTGTAGCCACCCTCAAAGGGAAGGGCATCGACACCGTACTGCGCTACACGGAGGAAGGACGCATCTATGGAGCCACGTTCATCGACCACCGCACGGGCTGCGTGCTGAACGGCTCGCGTATGGGCAAGGAACTTTCCGCCAACGCCTTGCAGGAACACTTCACATTGCCTTACGTCGGACAGCTGCCGATTCCGCATTCCGTTCCGGTGGAAGCCGTGGAGAATATGCACGGACATGCCGCATTCGACTATGAAAACACTACGGGCGGTGTTGGACTGTTCTCTCCCGAAGGTCCGGCGATGGACGTTGAAGAGGAAGCCTTCATTCGGGCGATGCAGCGCAAGAAGAAAAAGAAGAAGCGCAAGGGCTTGGGAATGTAATCAGAAGTATCAACAATCAAAAAAATCAATGTATGTCACAACAAGAAGACGATTTGAGGGCATTGGCGAAAATC
>CAMTJK010000213.1 GCA_947072805.1 uncultured Prevotella sp. | reverse complement strand
GCCTTGCACGGTCTGAAGGTTTTACCTTCTGCCGTGTCAGCGGACTTGACGGCTTGGAGTCGCGGAGGTACTACTACTATAGACAACTGCCAAATGCTGTGCAAAACCCATAACCGAGCAAAGGGCAACAAATAACAACAAATAAGATACACCGCAGTTTGTGAAACTTTAATGGTCAAATACTTGTGATGTTCGTTAAAATGTTGTACCTTTGCAGGTAAAATAAAAAATCTTCTGCTTATGGCACGACCGATTAAAGAAACTCCCGAACTTCGAGGGAATGATGCGGTGAGATTTGAAACCCTTATCTCTACCCCAAAACCTGTGTCCAAAGAGGAGAAGGAACGAGCCCGTAAGGCTTACGAAGTTATGAAATCTATTAGCAATTTCCAGTGGTGAAAATTGATTTTAGCAAACTGCGCCAGTTCCAACTCACAGAGGACTCCGACATAAAACCGTTCAAATGCTCTGATGATGATTTGAACGAATTTCTCTTTGAAGACGCTAAGTATTTTCAAAGAGAACTTATGACTGTGACTTATTTACTCGAATATATGGAGCAAAATAAGACCGCAGCCTATTTCAGTTTGCTTGCAGACAAAATTGTATTTAATCCTGATGAAAAGGGCGTTTGGAATAAGCTGAACCGCAATATTCCTAACTCCAAACGTCGCAAAAGCTATCCTGCTGTTAAGATTGGTCGCCTTGCGGTGAATGAAGATTATTCCGGACAAGGTCTCGGAACTTTCATACTTGACAATATCAAATACGCATTCTCTAAAGTAAAGCGTCTTGGGTGTCGCTTTATTACAGTTGATGCGTTGCAAACTGCGGTGCCGTTTTATGAACGTAACGGCTTTCAATGTATAACAGAGTCAGATAAGGTTGATGAAACCCGCTTGATGTTCTTCGACCTCAAGAACTTTATAACAGATTGATGCCTATGAAATAAATCTCTCCCAGACACTAAGATAGAAAGCGTTAGCTTTATTCTTGCTTCCTAAAAATCGGCAAAATTTCAAGAAGCAGTCAAGAGTAAAAGTTGATGCTCACGTTCATAGCGTGGGCTTTTACTCGTTAATGACTGCAAGGTGTTTGCCGATACCGTAGGAAGCATTACGAAGTTGAGTCCGCGTTTTTTATTGTCTATAATTCTACCTCGGACTCTTTTTTTAACAAATATAAACTTAAAAACTTTTCACATGAAACATAAAATACTTTATGGTCTTATGTCATTATTGATGCTTTGCGCTTTCATCGCTTGCTCTGATGACGACGGTCCTGACACTGGGAAAATATCTATCCCAAAAGACCAACCCACAAATATCTCTTTAGCCGCTAACGAAACTGGCGGACAAATAACAGTTAAAAGCAACTTCAGCATTAGCGCATGGGTGTCAGACAAAAAAGACGGAGCGCCTTTCGCTGACATTGAATGGATAACCGTCGATACTCCGAATAATGAAGGTGGCTTATGGGTGTTAAACTTCACACTTCAGACCAATGCGTCAGGTTCATCTCGCACCGCATACATCGTGGTAGTTGCCGAAGATGAAAAAATATCCTTTAAAATTACGCAGTCCGATGAATATGATGAGGATATTCCCGATATATGTGCTACGGGTCGTGTAGAGATAAAATGCGAAACATTTGAGGACTTCTACGGGAACGGTTCATACCAGAGTGATGGTGAAAGTTATTATGAACTTACCATTGATGCCGGAATGCCAAGAGAAATGATTTGTATATGGACCGATGATGTGGATCCAGTACCCGGTCAGAGCGGTGACACCAAATGTGAGGTTAGACAAGTTACCGAATTTTTGCCTGGCTTTAACAACACTATCGAAGCCACAATGACTGACTACTTAAGATACCTCCCTTCCGGACGTGAGGAAACTTCCAATCTCAGTCGTCATCAAGTGGAATTGTTCTACGACCGGCGAGTAGCCAAGAGTGGCTCGTATGAGTGGGCTGGCGAACCGGGAACTGCGCGATGGGTACCATCATATTCCTCTAAAGGTTATATTGAACAGATGAAGCAGAGTGACACCGATGGAGATGAGAGGGTGTACATCTTTACTTGGAAGGACAATCTCCTTATGAAAATTGAAGAACAAGGTACGGGAAACACCGTGACTTTCAGCTATGCCAATCCCTCATTAGTAAATCTCTATTCTGCTTTCGATTTGAACTGGATTCTCGGCTCACTTGAAACCCTTGACTTCGCTGCAGGTGACGTGACAAAAATATGGGCTTCACTCGGATACTTGGGAATGCGTTCAAGTCTTTATGCCACTGAAATATCGGAGTATATAAAAGAGGATAACATAACATATACCAATCGGATGAACTATGAACTCCATACCAGCGGACAGATAAAAGTAAACGTGGCAAATCTTGTAAACGGAGTTCAGGAATCATATAAAGTATGGGAGTTTAAATTCTTTAATATGCGCTAATTATGAAAAGAAGTATAATAACCTTTTGCACAGCAGTTATGCTGTGCTGTGTATTAAACAGCTGTTCCAATGCAAACGAACCGCTAAAGCAGCTTGCCGATGTTTATGTTGAGATTGCCGGCAACAATCAGAAATTCTTCGATGCAATGCAAGCTGTCAATAAAGCAGACCGCGACCAACAAGAGGCACTTCATGAAAAAGCCTTGAGAATAAATGAAGAAATAAAGCCGGCTAATGAAAAGCTCGCCAAGAAAGCTGAGGAAATAGCTGCGGCTTTGCAGAACACTGAAATCAAGTGTAGTTCAAGCGACGCAATGTCTCTCGAAATCTCCAATGCGATTTTTCATAATGTCAACGCTCAGGCTCAGACGTGCAATATAGTGATAAAAATCAAGTGTTCCGAACCGGCTTCCAAGCCCTACTGCCTGATGATGGATAAGGACGACAATCTTCTATGGAAAACACCCGCCGGTTATTATTCCGACGGGACTATAGCAATCAATTTCCGTTTTTCTATCGAAAATGAGAAAGCCGTGGAAAGATGCGTTAACTACGGAAAGTTGAATCATATTATTGTGGTGAATGAAGCAGAATATAATGCCGGAACTGTGGGTGTATCCTCCAGTGAATCAGTAGCTGAAACCGAGCCGGAACCTGCCTATCAAGGTGACGACGAGTCGGACAACATGCAGTCGGCTCAGACATCTGCCGGGGAAATTAAGGTTGGAGGAAATCTTAAAGCCGCTCTTGAAGCTGCCTCAAATGTGACCTACGAGTATAATGCCGACAATGGCATATGGGCAGCAATCGGTAATATCGCCATTGTTATAGATGAAGATCAACTAACTCAGCAGGGGATCGACTTCATTTCAGCCATTCCGAGCGATATTGCACCTGACATCGCTTTCAAGCCTGAATATGTTAAAGCAGATGCTAAAATCTTAAAGATAGAAGCACAATAAAGGCTCGTGCAATGAAAAGATTGTTGTTTTGTTTCTAAATCAGACCTTTGCAACAATAAGATTTTTCAGATATTACTGTTTGGCTTCGAGCAAATTAGATAAATAGATTATGGAGTTGCGGCACCGCCGCCGCGCTTTCGTGAACGGAGCCTCGGTCTCCGCCATACGGCTTCAATCGCTAACTCAACAACCCTTCGGAATCCTCCGAGGGGTTTGTTGTATATGGACTTTTCACTTCGGAGTGGCTAACTTTCGCCTGATAAGAATTTTAACCGTTCATTATGCCCTGTGAGGGGATTTAGTAACTCTACGACCTTGAACCATTTGTTACATCGCCCCACATCGGGGCGATTTTTATTTCTGCACCTCGTCTGCCGGGCTTCACATTTTCTGATTGTCGCTTTAGCCGTGAGTGATTACACGGTGTTTGATACGCATTTGATTTGCGGTTGAGAAAACCGCCGAAGTTGTAACGTATAGGTCATATTTTTGCCGAGCCGTTTAGGAGGAATTAACTGATTGAAAGCACCTAAGCGCATCTGATATTTCACACCCGCGAAGTTAGCGTCTTTATCTACGCTCGAAAAGGGCAGGTAAATTTGATTAAAAAATCTTCCTTTTTCCGTCGTGCCTATGAAA
>CAMTJK010000212.1 GCA_947072805.1 uncultured Prevotella sp. | reverse complement strand
ACCATTCAGCGAATCAATACTTTAGTTACGACAACAGGAACAACTTAAACCCAAATCGGCCATTAGACTGTTATGCGCAAACATACTTTCTTTTTGTCATCTGTCTTTCCGTTTATCAGTTACAATGGAACCCCATTGCTCCCTCAAAACGTAAAGACATCTGTTCAAAAATATAAGCAGTTATCATCATAACGCTAATGGCCGATTTGGGTTAAACCAACTTTTTCTTATGGTTGCAGTATATGTTTTTGACGACAACTAAGATGACAAAGCCAACAAGATGATGCACAGAGAGACGAAAACGACATGGAGCGATTTTAAGGGCTTCAACCAAAAACACGCACATACGTCATGTTGCAAAGAACGTATGTGCGTGAAACCAAAGTTACCCTAAACTATTCAAAGCTATCCAAAGCTATATAAACTAATCCTATCCGGAAATAATGGCTATAACGTTGTCGGGATTGTATCAGGAACGAGTCATCACGGATGGCAGCAGTCCATTACCTCACTACAATTTTCTTTCCTTTATATATATATATGCCCTTCCGTGGATGATCTACCTGCACGCCCTGCAATGTGTAATAAGTTTCGGTGGCAGCATATTCCTGCTGTTCCACAGTGGTAATGGCATCTACAACCTTTACCGGCTGCAACAGTGTTACGCGCGCAACGGTATAGTTGGTATTGAGCACGCACGCCAGTTCCGGTTCGGTCTGCCTGCACTGATAATATTTCGTGAACACTCCCGAGGCATCTCTCGTCTCATTGACCTCATAGCAGGCTATAGCATCATCATAGTCTCCCGTTATCCAGAAACGCGTATCACCGCTGATAACGTTTCTTCCTACGCCATAACCGAGCAGGAGATACCTGCCGAGGTCGGTGGTGAGCAGTTCACCAAGACGCACATTGCCTGTTTCTGTTGTAGACGCCACGTAATAGGTTGCGCCCGTGCTCCAATAAGCCCATCGCGTAGCCGTTTCGTCCACAGTCCAACTTTGTCCCAATATGTCGTTGATGTTTTCGGCGGTGATGGCTGTAAAATCGGTCTGCATCTTCTCCTCGTAGGCACCGGCAAGGGCTATGGAAGTCTCGGCATCGTCGTATCCGTCACATTTGGAGACAATAGACAGAATACCGTCTTCATCAAACTGGTAAGGCAGTTCTACAGTTGTGCCGTTGAAAGATGCCGTCAGGGTAGCTTCAGGTGCTCCCGGAAGCTGCGAATTGTCTGTTGCAACAGCCACCAGCGGACTGTTCTTGTCGCCGGTAAGAGCCGCTATCGAAACCAGAGGTACTGCAAGCTGAAGCGTGGTGCCGGCAGGTACAACCATCGTTGCCACCTCAGAGGGCGTAAAGTCGGGCAGATATGACAGAGCTTTCACTGTTGTAGTATCATCGACGGTGAATGGTGCCGTATAAAGGATGGCATTTGTGTTGGGCTCGGAGCCGTCGAGAGTGTAATAAGTGGCTTCCGCCTCACTTCCGGCAGTGCCAATTCCCGGCTCTATGGTAACTGTACGACTGCCGTAAGACGCACCTGTAATGCGGCATACGGGCGCACTGATACGCTCCTTCTCCTTAGTACGCACAGTGACAGTCTTGATGGTAGTGTAATGCACGCCGCGCAGGTCGAGCCTTACCTTCTGTCCTTCTTCGCCTGCCACCACATAAACGGTGCCTGAGGCAACCTCACTGCCCGCTGTAACAGCGGTGGCATTCTCATCGCCTTTGGCATAGACATTTGTCGAAACGAAATATGCCGGCAGTCCCGTTATGTTGAATGTCACTTCGTCGCCCGGATTGAGATTGAGCACACAGAAATAGCTGTCCTTATTGAAGTCGAACAGTCCACTGCTGGCATCGTTAGTACCTTTGTTACGCAGATTGAAATTAGAGGAGCCATAGTCGAATGCTATTCTTCCGCCGAAAGCCATCGTAGAACTGCCGTCGGATATGCGGTCAGCCACGCTCACATTCTTTGTCGTAGTGCCGTCAGTCACGGTGACATAGCTGTCGCTCATGGTGATGGCAGCTCCCGTTGTCATCGCCCACGAATAGAAATCGTAGTTTTCCGTAACATCACCGTTGGCAAAGAGGAAGGTTCGTATAGCTTTTTTCAGCGCAGCAATAGCTTCTGCCGTCTTCGTCAGGTTGAAGACATCAAGGTAAAGTGTGGCGGTAGCCACGGCTGCCGAAAGCCGCTCGCGCCCCTCGGTATATTCGTCGTTGGCAAGAAGCACGTTGGCAGAATCTACAAGCTGGCGTAGCATTTCCTGGTTGGTGGCAATGTCTGCGGTAGAGAATGTGTTGCGGCGTGTTGTTCCGCCGTTTTCCTGCAAAACAACAACGAGATTCTTCGTTCCGGTTTTCACGGCAGATTTCGGGGTAAGCACAACGTCTGCCGAGGCATAAGGCTCGAGCGGCGAGAGTGTTCCCTTAGCAAGCAGCGTGTTGGACGCATCGTAGACGGAAACAGTTGCTTCTGCCGATACTCCCAAACCGTAATTGTCTATATGTACAGATGTAACCTTGTTTTCTTCATCCACATCAGGGAAGAGGGAGGAAAGGATGGACGGACGGTAGTTGTAATAAGGCAGGCGGGCATAGCCGTAAACAATGTTACCGCTTTTATCCTTGCCTATAAGCTTCGGTGCGAACTCGGCAGCAGTAATGCCGCTTGCGCCACTCTGTCCGCTGAAAGTGAGTATGAGGTCATCACCGTCATACTCCGATGCCGTCACGGTAAAGCCATTGCCGTAATTGACCTTGGCGTGCGAGCCAAACACCAATGACTGAAGGTCGAGCGAAGCCGGACTGAAGCCGGGCTCTGCCTTGACACGCACTTTAATTGAAGTGGTTGATGCGTCGATGGGTGTATCGCCTACCACCTCGAGCAACATGCCACGGTTCAACGGCATGACGATATTTTTAGAACTGTGGTTATCGCTGCCCTTATCTTCTGACTTGATGGTATCAATTACCGCCAGATTGAAATAGGCCGCACGGCCGCTTTCGTCGAGAAAGACCTTCGGACGTTCGTACTTGTACCACTCCTCCACATGTCCGTCAGCATGACGTGCCACACCGGGCTGATAGGCGGTACCGGCTTCGGTTACCCAATTTAATCCGTCAATGGAACGCGAATAGTAAGCAATGCGCGCATTCCAGTCGTTTACAATCATGTGGTACTGTAACGAGTCGCGCCACACCACAGGGTCTTCAAAATAGCGGCGATTACCCGAATATACGGTGGCATCGGTAAGATGGTGCCACGGGTCATTCAGTCCGTCGCTGCTTATCCACACGCCACCCCCACGGTCGAGCATAAGGAGCGAACCGTCCTGACGCACGGCGAAAGTACAGTTGGAAAGGCTCACGGTGGTATCATTGCCGGCTATAGGCTCGCGTCCACGCCTGTCGAAGACAAATTTTCCGTAACTCCAGTCGCCGTCAAGAGAAGACGATGTGTACCTGCCGTTAATCACATATATGACGTATGTGCCGTCCTTTGCTCTGTATGTCTCCGGATTGTGACCCTTTCCGAGAGTGGCGATATTAGTATACGGTCCACTGACATTGTCTGCCACGGCGTGATAAACCATAGACCCACTTGACCACGTGGCGTGTCCCTTGCCCGAACTCTCCGGCCATCCAGCCACATAGAGGTGATAACGCCCATCGTCATCCTTCATGATATTGCCTCCCCAATATGAATATGTGGCGTCCTCAATGCCGTTATCAACAAGGCGGGGAAGCACTCCGGGTGCGCCCCATACATCGGACGACACAACACTGCCCTCCATAGGCAGAATGCGATCCATAAACTGACCTCCTTCTACAAGCGTCTGGGCTTTCATGCCATGTGAAGCAAGCAGAGCGAAAACATAAACAAACAGTCTCTTTCTCATCGTTTCTTAGTACTATTGTTTTATTTGCGGTTTGATTTTACGTTGATGCGGTGCAAAGATATACCGATATTGTCATTTATGATATAACTTTATTGTCGCAGTATGGTACAAAATTGTTATTAAGAATGGAAAGAAAATCTTTTTTTTATTACTTTTGAAATCGCAAACTTACACTGCACTCACGTCCCTATTGCCATCTTTCGGCATCAGGGCTGTTATTTTCAACACGGAGATAGCCATGAACATTCCC
>CAMTJK010000211.1 GCA_947072805.1 uncultured Prevotella sp. | reverse complement strand
CGTATATTCCGGGTGTTGTCGTATTCCTTTCGGATTTGCTGCAGGGCTTCCATTCCTGCACGGTCATTGTCAAAAAAGCAGTGGATGCGCTCATATCTTCCCAACGGATAAAATGCTTTGGAAACATTGGCAACAGAGTTCAGAACCATGTAATCCTGCCTGTCGAAATCAGGGTATTGCGGACAACTTTCAAGCCGCAGGGTCAGAAATGAGAGGTAGTCCATAAATCCCTCGAAAACGAAACACGTGCCCTTTGGCTCTCCCGACTGTCTGATGTGGGATATTTCCTTCGGTGCGATACAGCCCTTGAAATATCGGTTGCGGATTTCATAGCCGCCCGACATGTTGGGAAACGCAATGGCGAAGTACCGTTTGCCGTTGTGCGTAAACCGCGCTTCCTTACATTCTTTTTTCGCCAGTGCCGGATTTATCCCCCTTTCCTGCAAGTAAGCGAGCAAGGCAGGAGAAGAAAGCGGCACGATTTCCAACTGTTGGAAACTCGGCTCTGTAAATGACTGCTTGCGAAAAGAGAAAGAAACGGGGTGCACGTGCGGTGCCTGTTCCTCTATGCGTTTCAAAAGGTACGGCACGCTGTCCGTTGCATAGAGGTGCGAAGCCAGCGCGATGATGTTGCCGCCCTTGCCGAGCGCAAAATCATACCATTGGTTCCGCTCGGTGTTCACCTTAAACGAGGCTTCGGTTTCTTCCCTGAACGGTGATTTGTACCATAGATTGATGCCCTGCCGCTTCACCGGGCTATATCCCAAGCTGTGAAGGTATTCTTCCAGCCTGATTTGTTTTGCTGTCTGTATGTCCATAAATGATTGTCTTTATCGGTTATTGTTTGTTTTTCTTTTCGCCAGTATCTGTTTATAGGTTACTGGCTGTATAACCACTTCACTTTATTGTCGTATATATAGGATACGGCTTAAAGTGAAGCGGTTTGGTGTGTCCCTGCAACCACTTCGCTTTATCCTAATATATAGACCCGGAGAATAAAGTGAAGTGATTGCAGGAAGCGTGTCAATAGTGGAAATCCGGTTCGTATCTGTACTTCCTGCCATTTTCCTGCACTATCATCCGCTTGTTCTTCAACACTGTGATGAGTTTAACCAGCTTGTTGTCGCTTAACTGAACACCCACCAAGGCATACGATTCTTTCAGCGCCTTGCCCAGTTCCTTATACCCGTACTCGTCCTGCAACGAAAATGCTGCTTCCAGTGCTATCCGGTGTTGTTGCTCGGAAATGTCCTTGCAGGCATCAAACCTTTCGCCTTGGGGTCTGCCGGGCGCTTTGGCTTCTGTCTGGTAATCCTCCATCAGTTCAGGCAATGCCCTTTCATTGATGCGGAAGGCAAACGGCTCGAAGTCCATCGCACGGATGTGCATGGCGGAAACCTTGCTTATGTCCCCGTTGCTCTTGTCCTTTTCAACGAGCAGCACGGTTTCAGCCTTGTTGTTCAGCTCCGTGCCGATATGTCCCCTTGCGTTCTCATCCCCCTTGTTCTGGTGGAGTATCGTGTGGATATGTATCTGCCTGTCGTCCGTCCACTGCATCAGTTTCGATATGATGCGTGTCGATTCGCTGGGGCTGTTGATGTCATACACCATGTCACGGATACCGTCTATCACCACCAGACCAAGGTTCGGCGTATGGTAGATTGCCTGTTCGACAATCCTTATGCGTTGCTCCGGCGTATATTTCCGCAGGGCAAGGAACTCAAGGTTCTCGTTGTCCCTGTCATCGGGCAGCCCTGCCATGCGCATGATGCGTTCCATCACATTCAGGCAGTGGTGGGGGCTTTGCTCCGTATCGACATACAGCACTTTCCGCTTGGCTTCGGGAAGTTCAGCCGCATACCTGAGCACCGTGCCGTTCTTCAAAGCCGCAGCCACGATAGCCGACACATTGAATGTCTTCTTGCTTTTGGCTTTGCCGATGGATGCGCTGAAATTTCCCAACGTGCCGATTACAGAACCTTTCACGCTGAGGATTTCGGGCGCTTTCTCGTATTTTCCCGACAGGCTCAGCCGTGAGGCTTGCCAGAGGATTACCGCCTGTTCGTCCGATATTTCCCGGATGTCTTTCATATAGTCCATAGCAATTCCTCCCATTACTTTCGTCCACCAGTTTTCTTTCCTGCCAGTTCAAGGGCAAGTTCCGCATCCACGATAATCTTGCGTCCTATCTGGGTGATAGCCTTGTCTATCCTTCCGCTTTTCTTTATGCGGTTGGCGGTAGGCAGGCTGCACCCGAACAGTTTGGCTATGCCGAGTATTCCGTACACATATTTCCTGCTTGTGTCCGTTACGGGCTGCGGCTGCGCTTCCGGCTGACCGGATGCGTGCCTGCTTAACATGATGAACTCTTCGCCTGTCATCTGCCAGACGGGTTTGGATAATAATTCTTGTAGATTTTGCATAGTTCTACTTTTTTGATTCAACAATCAGCCCTGCGCACTGGCTGTTATTTCTGTTCTCGAACGGTGCAAAATTAGGTAGGGTTATGGGTGGTAAGGATGGGGACGGTATAATCCGAGCATCGCTGTATCTTATTGAATATCAGAAAATAAAAATACCACTCAAAAATTAATTTGAGTGGTAAAAGTGGAACTTTCGTAAAATATCAGGATATGTCACCGATTATCTGAATATATGTTCCATTTCTTTAGCGAATTTCAGGTTGCTGTCACTCGGAAAATCGGAAACAGGCTCCTTGTACTTTGACTTGTAATAGCTGTCGTCAATATCCAGCAGTTCCAGTATTCCGGCTTTCCATTTTTCCCTGTCCTGTTTGGAGAGTTTCTCGCCCATCAGAAATATCAGATAACATACACGTATTTTCTCTCTCGGTTTGATTTTCAGCTTGCAGTTACAAGGGTGCAGGTTCATGTTGGCATAAAAATCCGGTGCGGAAATTTCCTCGAACTGTTCTCCAACACATACCTCATGAATGAGCGAAAGCAATTTCATGCTGAAATACTCTTGTTGTTCATCCGCCGTTTCCTGCTGACTGATTGGCTTGCCCGGCTCGTCCTGTCGTTTCCCGTCAGGAATGTATTTCTTCAATATATCCAGAAAAAGGCAACTTTGACGGTACATGTCCTCACAACGGTTCTTCATATATTGGAATGCCTCTTTCCTTGCTGCCTTTTGCTGGTCATAGAGTTCATTCAGTTTGGCTCTTTCCTTGTCATATTCAGCCTTGCAGCGTTCATATTCTTTTTCAGCCTGTTTTTCCTCTTCGGCAGTATGTTCCCTGTAGCCAATGGAATCATACCTGTTGTTGGCTTCATTCAGCGGCTTGCTTAGGCTCCTTGTTACATCCTGTTGGGCTTCAATTTCAAGGGAATACCTTTCCATGTGTTGATAGCAAGCACGCTCTACGGCACTTTCACTTATGGGGTGTGTTTCATAAGCCTGTATGCTCTTTTCTATTTCGGTTTTCAGGCTGTTGAGTATCAAGGTGTATTGTTCTTTTTGCCTGTCAAGCACCAGTTCAAGGATGGCGGCTTCAAAAGATTTTGTGTCACTATATTCCTGACAGAAATCGGAAATGAATTTCTGCCTGTCAAAAGAGAAAACTCTATTGTCTATATAGTCCCTGTATATTCTGTTGAGTTCCCCGTATCGGGGAATCATCGTCTGTATATTGTCTGCCATAGAAGCCCTACTTTTGTTTGTTCTTTTCATTGTCAAGAAGCATCGTCAGTTCTTCTTCCACCTGTTCTATGCTCGGCAACGCCGATTTCAGGTTCTCCGGCACAGCCTTGCTGAGCTGATAATCGCTGATGCCGATAGGCTGGTCATAGCCTGTCAGTGCATATTGTGCTACAATCTCATCCTTGCCCTTGCATAGCAGCAACCCGATGGTCTTGTTGTCATTCTCTCCCCTCAGTTTGTCATCCACCACATTGATGTAGAAGTTTAACTGTCCGGCATATTCCGGTTTGAACGGGGTCGCTTTCAGTTCCACGACCACATAGGCATGAAGTTTTATGTTATACAGGATTAAGTCGGCATAGAAATCGCTGTCGCCAATCTGGAAATGCTTCTGTCTTGCGACAAAGGCGAATCCGTTGCCCATTTCCAAAAGATAACGGGTAACATGCTTCACCAACTGTTCTTCTATGTCTCTTTCGTCCGCACGTTCTTTGGCTCCTGCCAAGTCAAAGATATACGGGTCTTTCA
>CAMTJK010000210.1 GCA_947072805.1 uncultured Prevotella sp. | reverse complement strand
ATGGGTTTTTCTTTTTCCTTAGCCATTCATTTTAATTACAATCAGTTAAACCCCCCCCCCCGAAAAATTGTCAAAATTGATAATTTTTTGTTTTGACATTCAAAATTAAATCATTACTATTGCAAAATAATTATCATATATGATAATAAACAAAGGTGCTAAACTTTTGGTTATTAGCATATTGCTGATAATCAAATGAAAAAGGACCAACAAGGACTTTTTTTCTGAAAAATTTTTATATTTTCTTTGCAGAGAGAATATTCACATAAATAAATTAGGTCCTTTAAAGAAGTAGGTAAAATTTTATATTTAATAGTATGGAAAAAGATTTAAAACAAGAACTAATAGAAAACTTGAAGAAAGGTTTCAATGTAGTTGTAATAGGTAAAAGTGGATGGGATAAAACTTCTGCTATAAAGGAAGTGGCTGAATCTCTTGGCTATAAAATCTTGTCGGTATACGCTTCTAATCCAAATGATTTAGGTTATGATCCTCAAGTTTTAATAAATAGAGAATCGGATCCAAAAAATATAAAATTTTATGAGAAATTCATAAAAGAAGGAAGAAATATTCCTCCTGAATGGGCAAACATAGCTTTGAATAATCCTGGAAATAAATTCTTGCTTAATCTTCATTACATTGAGGAGTGTGATACCGACACATTGGATGTTTGGAAAACATTGATAACTAAAAAAACTATTTGTGGAGAACATTTGGGTAATGTAGTTGTATGTGCAGAGTATAGCATTTTTGATAATGCTACGCCAAAAACGACTACTGAAGAATGGAACTTTTTTGACAAGGCAATAATTTTGGAATCACATAATGAAGATTCAAAGAGAGCTGCCATGGAACACCTCAGGAATGAATGGTTTAGTAAAATCAATAACGAGGAGTTTTTTGATTTATTAATCGAGAATGCAATGATGTTTGAAAGTCCTCGTTTGGTTGAAACTTATATTTTAAAAAATCTTCATACTTTAATTCAAAAACCTGGTTCCGAGAAAATTTATAGAGTAGATTCTTTTTATAGAAAATATAAATCATTACTAACCGACGAAGCTAAAGAAAATAGTCGTAAGTACGAAGATGTATTACAGCGAATGGCAGAAATTGCTTATAATATTATAAAAGGTTAGGTTGGTGTAATTAACTTATAGACGTGTTAGAAATATAACTTATTTAATTTATTATGGCAGAATCAGATAAGAAAGCTCTGGAGAAAAACCAATCAGGTACAAAGAAACAAGATACGGAATCTAAACCTCAACCCAAAGTTGATAAGAATAAATCCAAAGAGAAATCTTCCGATCTTAAGAGATCTAAGTTAGTATTCGAGTTCTATGCTTTCCTTCGTTTTGAGATTGGAGATATTGATGATGATGCGGTTCTTGATGATGAGACATGGGAAGATATAACAGATGAATATGATGTGGATTATGTGGGTGGTGCCATTGCTTTAGGTGATGAATGGGGAGAAGATCCAAATGCTATCCGGAAAGAATTCCATCTAACAGTTTACGATGCAAATAGTGGCAAGGTTGTTTATGAAAGTGATGATAAATATGATTTTCATCATGTTTTTTGTCCTGTTGATAATGAGGATTTATTAGCCGATTCAGATTTCAATGGTGACGTAGACAGTCCAGAAGGCCAAAAGAGAATAAAAGAACTACGTAATAAGATTGATTTTGACAAAATTGAGCAATCTTATAGTATTGAATTTGAAGAGCTTAAAGATAGCTTGTTAAACGATTCCGGGGAATATTCAAAGCGCTCTATTGTTAGAACTCACTATCCTAAATGGACAACTGTATCGTATTATGTTGAAGATAAGGAGTTTGACCCGGATAAGCTAGCCTTTATTTATAATCCATTATTAGAGGGTTTGTCGTATGACCACCATACAGACGAGCATCATATCTTCTATGGTGATGATTTTCTTGAAGTTGCGGATGAGTGTGAAGAATATGTCGACTATGCTGAATGGGGAATGGAAGATAAAATTATTGAAAGATCTATAGATGATAAAGGAGGGTTAAGGCTTAAAGTCTTGTATTCTAATGAGTAACATAGCAGTTTTCTTGTTTTAATAAAAGCGGAATATAGAGAAATTTGTCAGTGCATCTCGTAAAAGATTGCTAATATAAACGGAGTAAGCCGAAAATCCGATCAAAGAGTAGGCAAAACTTTAAAGATATGAAAAAAATCATTTTTTTGACAATGGCAATTCTTATGTCTTTGCCATCACAAGCACAGCAACAAGGTAAGAAACCTACCATCATGATTGTTCCTAGTGATAATTGGTGCACGCTCCGTTTTTACACAAAAAACTTTGATAACCAAGGAAGTAAAGTAGTTGTCTATGACTACGAGCGCGCTTTTCGTGAAGATTTGGAATTGGGTGGTGTAGTGAGTAAAATTGGAGAAATTTTGACAAATAAGGGCTACAGTCTAAAAGATTGTGCACAGGAAATCAAAGCGATTAATGATCGGCATGTTGAGGATATGGCTACAACCAGCAAATCGGGTGCCGAACTTGTGGAGTCGCCATTGGATATTTTGAAACGTCACAGCAAGGCTGATATTATTGTGCATATTGATTGGAAGGTGATTCCAGAAAAAAAAGGTGATGCTTTGAATTTCACCATTGAAGCGTTTGATTCGTACACAAACAAACGTATCGCCACATCGACAGGACTGGGGAAACCTTCAAAAGAAGTCCTTCCTCGCATGATTGAGCAAGCCTTGATTGCACATATTGACGCGTTTGATGAGCAGATGGATAAATTCTACAAAGATATTCAAAAGAATGGGCGTGAAATTCGAATGACCGTACGTATTTGGGATTCTTGTGATTTTGATTTGGAAGAAGAGTTTAATGGGGAGGAACTATTGGATGTTATTCAAAATTGGATGTCAAATAATACAGTCAACGGTGTGTTTAATTTGTCGGAGGCTACCGAAAATCGTGCTAATTTTGAACAGGTTCGTATTCCGTTTATCAATGCCAATGGCAAGGCAATGGATGCTCGTTCATTTGGCACAAACCTTCGTAAGTATTTAGCAAAAGATCCATGTATGATTACAGCAAAGGTTATGACACGTGGTCTCGGAGAAGTTATATTAGTAATAGGAGAAAAATAAATGGTACATTATATGTTTAAAAAAGTCACTCTTTTAACTTCATTTATTGTAGCAACAACGTTATCCTTGCATGCACAATCAAATTGTATTCCAGTTAGTGCGGTTGTTCCAGAATATCAATCGATACCGGAAGAGGCACGTGCACAACTCGAGAATAAGGTACAACGTATGATAACCATGAACGGTATGGGGGCAAGTAACGGCAGTCGTATTGTGATGACTGCCAAAGCAGATGTTATTGATAAAGGTATAAATTCTGCTGGTTTCTTCTATCAGAAATTGGAAATCACTTTTTACATTGGCGATGTAGTAGAAGATCGTATTTATGGTTCGTGCTCTGTATCTGTATTAGGAGCGGAGGAAAACGAGAACAAGTGTCTGATTAAAGCCTTTCAAACGCTCAAACCGGGTAACACAATGGTACAGCAGATGCTTAACAAAGCTAAAGCGGAGATATACGAGTATTACCACTCATCATGTGGTCAGTTCTCTGACCAAGCTGATGGACTGGCTAAGGTCGGTCAGTACGAAGAAGCCATTGGCGTTTTAATGTCAGTGCCCAATATTGACTCCGCCTGCTATCGTACATGTCAAACTCGTGCCATTGAGATTTATAATGAGATGCAAATCACGAAGGTCAATGCAGAAAAAGCCCGCATCGAGAAGGAGAATAGGGCGATTATACAGAAAGCCAAAGCTGCATGGTTTGTTAAGCAAGATTACGAAGGTGCCGAGGAGGCATTGGACCTGCTGTCGCAAATTGATACAGACGCAGATTGTGTGGATGAGGCAAATCTTTTCATGGAATCTATCAACAAAAAACTCCGTGATGATGAAAAGAGAAAAGCTGCTACAGAAGCCGCCGCCGCGAAAGCACGTTGGGAGTTTAAAATGCGTCAGTATGAAGACAAATACGCCTTGGATGTTCAAAAGCAAGCCGACAAAGCTGCTATTCTTGGAACTTTAGCTGGGCGATTTGGTAAAATTGACATAGGAATTCAGAAGGAGACCACCAAACGTTGGGGATCTGCTAAATAAGGTACGGTCGTTCATATAATAATATACAAATACAAAT
>CAMTJK010000209.1 GCA_947072805.1 uncultured Prevotella sp. | reverse complement strand
GAAGCGAGGCCTGCGGCGGTATTTCAAATACTCCTTTATTATATTGACACAAGAGCGGTAGTTACGGTACGTTGCCGGAGAATAGGACGAATTGCGTCTAATCCCCTCGATATGGCTGTCAAGCCAATCCGCAAGAATCCGTTTGGGCAGTTGTTTTGAATTGCCGTTGTCTGCCTCCGTTTCGTCCTCGTCAATGCCGAGCATCCGCTTTGACTTTATCTCATTTGCCTTTGCCATAGCCGCCTCATTGAGCCGCCTTGCATCGGGTGCATCGTCCGGCACAAGAAACAGGTTCAGGTACTCGCTCCATCTTTTACCCTTTTCATAGAAATCAAGGTATATAGAGCGGCTTCCCGTTTTCAATGTCCGTGTCCGTATCGTTATTTTCATCTGTTTCCCTCCGTTTGTGGTTGCTTTGAAAAGAAGTCATCTACAAGATTGACCGTTTCCACTTTCTTTTGATCCACAATCTTTGCATAGATGGCGGTCGTGTTCACGTTGGCATGACCAAGCAGCTTCGATGTGGTGTATATGTCCGCACCGAGTGTCAGCAGCATGGTTGCTGCGGTATGTCGGCTGCAATGATAGGTTATGTGCTTGTCTATATGTGCGTTTTGCATCCATTTCTCTATGTTCCGTTCAATGTTAGAAGTTCCTGTCGGTAATGTGAAAATCGGTTCTTCGGGATTCTCCTTGGGATTCAGGCAATCGACAGCCTCTTTTGACAACGGCACGTTTAGCAGCTTTTGGGTCTTCTGCATCTTTATCCTTATATATAAGGTCTTGCCATCGGGGGCTTTGACAATCTTCCCCCATGTCAGCGACCGCACATCGCTAAGGCGAAGCCCGGTGAAGCAGGAGAACAAGAACGCACGTTTTACATCCTCATGAGGGCAAGGCGCAGCCATCGCCGCTTTCATTTCCTCCAATGTGAGATATTCCCTCATGCTTTCGGTAGGCTGGTACTTCTCTTTTGGACTGATGGACTTCAGCGGATTCGCCGACAGTATGCCGTCACGCACGGCTTTGTTCAGCGCACCGTTCAGGACTGCCTGATGATGATGTGCTGCACCGTTGCTGATGACACTGCCATCCTTGCGCACCCCGTTCTTCGCATAGCGCAGGAAATCTATGAAGCCACGGCAGAAATCCACATCCACGTTTGCCAAGACAATATCCGGGCAGTTCGCTTCTTTTAGATAGGTTTCGATTTTCAGCCGCAGGTCACGTCTGCCTTTAAGGGTGGATATAGAGAAACCAAATTTCTCCTGTTCATACTCTTTTAGGAAATCAACAAGCGTTATACACGACCGCTTCACCTTGTCCCACTGGCGCACACCGTGGTTCTGCAATGCCAGGATGCGCTCGGCTTTAATTTTCTCGGCAACCTGTCTTGCGTGGTTGTTCTGCTGACGGTCTATCGGTGTCTGTTCGGGCACAAGGTACAATCCGAGAGATTCAACCTTGCGTACCCCCTTTACATAGACATCGAGATACAGGCTCATGTTTCCGTTAGCCAACTTTCGCTGACGGATGCGGACAGGTTCTTTCACCTTTTGTACTTTTTTCGGTCGTGCCATGATGTTTTCCTTTCCTTATATTTTTCTTTTCACAGGCAGATTTATCCCTGTTTTTACGCTGCAAAATTACCAAATTTTTCTGTATCACGCAACAAATATGCAACAAAATATCGTTAAAACTGTTGTTTGATATGCTTTCTTGGATAAAATCGGAAAGGTAATTAAATCACTAAAATACAATCTATTTCACCGCTTTTGTTTCTTTTCATGCGATTATTCTTTCCTTGTGATAAGCCTATACTTCGTAGGTTTTTAAGAGATTTAGTTTTATTCATTTTGCAAATGTAAGCAAAAAAAATGCAAATCCCCCATTTTGCCTTATCAGATGCACCTCTATGTTCTTCTACCATCAAAAAAACTCGCTATTTCTTGCGGGGGGCTTGTGGATTTCGATTATTCTGGCGAAATTTGCTCCCATTAGATATTTATTCACACCACTAACATAAAAAAACATTACGAAATGAAAAAAATTGCTCTTATTACGGGTGCTACGAGTGGCATTGGTGAGGCTTGTGCGCGCCGATTTGCTCTTGGGGGTTATAACCTTATTCTCACTGCGCGCCGCGCCGATAAGTTGGCTGCGCTGAAGGCTGAACTTGAGGCTATGGATGCTGGCGGTGAGCCGGTGATGGTGCGCACGCTTACTTTCGATGTGCGCGACGCTCAAGCTGCTCAAGCTGCTATCGAGTCGCTCGAACCGCAATGGCAAACCATAGATGTGCTTATCAATAATGCCGGTCTGGCTCTCGGATTGGAAAAGGAATATGAAGGCAACCCCGACGACTGGGCCACTATGATTGACACCAACATCAAGGGATTGCTCACTATGACTCGCCTTATAGTGCCTGCCATGGTGAAACGCAACGAGGGTCATGTGATAAATGTGGGCAGCGTGGCGGGCGATGCTGCTTATGCCGGCGGCAATGTGTACTGCGCCACCAAGGCTGCCGTGAAAGCCATCACCGACGGTTTGCGCATCGATGTGGCTGAGTCGGCTGTGCGCGTCACCAATCTCAAGCCGGGACTCGTGGAGACAAATTTCAGCAATGTCCGCTTCCATGGCGACACCGAGCGCGCCGACAATGTGTATCGTGGCATCACTCCCCTCACGGGTGCCGATATTGCCGATGTAGCTTTCTATGCCGCAAGTGCGCCCAAGCATGTGCAGATAGCCGAAGTGCTCATCCTCGCCACCCATCAAGCCAACGGCAGCTACATCTATCGCGAACCATAGTAGTTATATCCAACATAATGAAAGTACACGGCTGCATGCGTGAGTTTTCTCTCCCCATGCAGCCTTTTCCCTATTTTGCAGCACCGCAAATAGAAAAAAGGGCTGCCTACGGGGCTTCATAGAGTGCTCAAAATGGCTCCGAGCCACTAATGAAATTTGTTCATTGGCGAAAATTGCTTAAATTTGTAACGAAAAATTGAAATTCTACCGGGAATAAGAATTGTCATGGACCAAGATCTCTACTACTTTGCGCTGTGCGTTGCATTGCCGCTTATGCTATTCTTCGGAGTGCATATGTTGTTTGCACGCACGCCCGACAAGACGATTTTCAGCAATTTCTTGCTGTCGCGCCGCATTATGGGCGTGGCATTGCTGGTGCTTGCCGCCAACTATTCGGTCCATTATTTCTGTTCGCCGCGTCTTACGAATGTCAACGCCACTATTTCGATTAATCTGGCGACCTATTTCCTGTGCTACTGGCTATTCAGTTCGGCGCTCATAACGCTGCTCGACAATCGCTATATCACTCGCCGACGCATAGTGCTGCATCTCGCCATGTGGCTCGTGTTTTCGGCGCTGTCGGTTGTGGTAATCATGTATGTTCCCTACGGCATGGCACAGAATGTGGGTCTTGCAGCATTGGCATTGTGGTTGCTCACTTATGGCACAGTGCTTGCCGTGCGCATGCACCGCACCTATCGCAAGGCACTCAAAACCTTCAACGACACTCACTCCGACGATATAGGCGCCTACATACGCTGGCTGTCGGTGTTCACCTATTGGGCTGCATTTTTTGGCGTGGGATGCAGCATCCTCACCTTCCTGCCCAATAAGTATATCTACATCTGGGTGCTGTCGGCGATACCGTTCTATATCTACCTCTACTGCTGCTATCAAAACTATATGCTCTTCTACGAGCGAGTGGAGACAGCTTTCCAAGAGGATATGACTATGGAGCAAAGCACCGAAGCCGAGTCGACCTTGGCCGCCACTCAAGCAGCCGAGAGCTACACTCCCGCCTATCACTCCGAGATAGAGCAACGCATAAAGGAATGGATCGATAGCGAGGGCTTTTGCAAACCCGGGCTAACGCTCAAGGACCTTTCTGACAGCCTGCGCACCAATCGCACCTACCTGTCGGAATATATCAACTCGGTGTACAATATGACCTTCCGCGACTGGATTGCCGACTTGCGCATACAATACGCCAAGCGCTGCATGCAGGAACATCCCGAGCAAAAGATTCTCGAGATTTCCGAACGTTCGGGCTTCTTGTCGCCGAGCCATTTCACCAAGACTTTCTCCGAAAAAGAGGGCTGCTCACCTGCCCGCTGGCGCAAAAATTCAGGCGAATAATCGGCATCATTTGCATCACACATATAGGCTTCTACTCGGCTGTAGAGGCCTTTTTTGTTATCTT
>CAMTJK010000208.1 GCA_947072805.1 uncultured Prevotella sp. | reverse complement strand
CGATAGGCTATCATACCCGCCACTCCGTCCACAGGGCTTTTCACCTCGGTATAGGAGAGGTTGTTGCGGGCGTTTGTCTCCTGTGCCCGAGCCTGTGCCAAAGCAGCCTCGGCACTCGCCAGTTCGTTGCGGGCGGTACTGAGGTCGTAATCCTGCACCACGTTCTTCTCGCGCAGCATCTTCGTGCTTTCCAAGTTGAGCCGGGCGGTGGCAAGTTTAGCCTCGGCGCTCTTCACATTGGCTGTAGCCTCTGCAAGTGCCGCCCGGTAAGGAACTTGATCGATGATGAACAGGGTCTGCCCTTTTTTGACCTTCTGTCCCTCGTCGATGCAAATGTGCGTGATGAGTCCGTCCACTTGCGGACGGATCTCCACCACCTGATGCCCTTCCAGCCGGGCAGTGTATTCCTGCTTCAGCGTGCGGTTCTCTTTCTTCACCACCTGCGTGCGGTACGTGGCGGTATCTTGTGTCGCAGGCGATTGACTGCATGCGCACAACAATAAATTCACTCCTGCCAGCAAGAGCAATGGCATTTTGTTTCTCATTTTCCCTAATTTATTCAATTATATACCCGATAATGCGGGTACAAATGTAGGACAAAGGTACGAGCGGTTATAAAAGAACCGGGAATGTGGGGGCAGACAGAACCTGTGTGGTGGCAAATGGATGGGGACTGACAATAGAAAGCCGCAGAAGAATGGTAATCCGCCCATTGGATTCAGTCCCGTTCTTCTGCGGCTCATTACATTGGATTCAAGCCAGCCCCATGTTTACAGTAATAAAGGTGTTGTCTTTGTGAACAATCGTTTGACGGGATATTGTGGGAAATGTTTGATGTGGAAACGAGTGGAAACGAGAAGTGGGGGCGAACGGGCGTTTTAAGGGGGCGAAAGCATTCTCTGCCATTTTTATTTTAGGGCGGAAAGATGTAACTTCGCACCGTTCAATCAATTAGATATAATCAATTAGATTCTATACGCTATGATTAAAAAGAAAAGGACAGTCCTCACAATGGTTCTGACGATATTTCTCGGTTTGGCGCAAGCCCAAAACACTTCCGTAATTCCTGAACATATACTGTCGGCAACTGCGATAAGCCGTGTGTTGGGCGATGGGCGTAAGGTGGAAACCGTAGTGCTGGAATATGACACGCCCATAAGCAACAAGAGTCTCGCCATCGGAAGTTATCGTGTAGAAGGCAAAGAGGTGACACGCATTTATGCCAATGGTGTTCCCGAACGTTCGCCACAAGGAACGGATGGGCGATACGTCATCATCGAGGTAAAGGCAGAAGTGGATTTAGACGCACGCCCCCAACAGCCCACTGCTGCTGATATGGAAAAGAAGCGGGAGCGTGACCGTATGCAGGGCGGTCCCGGGCTACGTGCTGGGTGGAGTACCGGCGGTGATGACGAATATCCGGGCAGTGCCATAGCAGTGCAGATTGCCAATATAAAGACCACCACAGGCAAGACATACAAAGCAAGCGATGCGCCGATATCGAGTACCGCTGAGCGTTGTCTCGTGGCGGATGATTTCAAACAGGAAGAGTTCGTCAGCCCTTATACAGGTCAGGTGTTACCTTATAATATATATCTGCCGGAAAACTATGACCCAACGGAGCAATACCCCTTGGTTCTCTTTGTCCATGACGCCGGAGTAGCGAGCGGTCCCGTTACGCACACGCTCTATCAGGGCAATGGTGCTACATCGTGGGCTGAGCCGGAAGCACAAGCCCGTCATAAATGTATTGTTGTGGCTCCGGAATATCCAGTTATCACCGTGGATGACAACTGGAACTACAGCCATCATCTGGATGCCACTATCGCCCTGTTGAAAGACCTTCAGAACCGTTATTCTATCGACCCGACACGCATCTATACTACGGGACAGTCAATGGGCTGCATGTCATCCATTGTAATGATGCTTAAGGAGCCGGATTTGTTCGCCGGCGCATTGCTTGTGGCTGGTAAGTGGAATCCGGCGTTGATGGAGCCGTTGAGTGAGCAAAACATTTGGATCATCTCCTGTGAGGGTGATGCCTCCTCGAATACGTTGCAAGGACAGGCGGTGGAATTATGGCGCAGTCGAGGATGTGCCGTATCGGAATCCACATGGGATATGACGCTCCCAACTAATCAGCTCTCCGATGAAGCCGATAAGATGCGCTCCGAGGGCAACCATCTGTTGTTTACCCACCTTACCGGAGGAAATCACCGTGCCACATGGTTCGTGGCGTACGGTATCAAAGGAATACAGGATTGGCTATTCGAACAGCGCAGATAATGAGCGTATATCCAATCGTTGGATTTCATCCGACCTTTTCTCGCCATGGCATCGCTCAAAGCCTGTCAGCTTTGGCGCTGCTCATCTGGCTTCACGAAAAGGTTGGAATAATATGTGTATTCAATAACTGATGGAGGGAAAGGGAATATAGTGAGAAACGTGACATTTTACATAGATATGGCATTCTGCCTCATCCTGCTGCCGCTGATGATGTACGCTTTCCCCATAGAAAGGTGGTGGGGTGCCTATCCCGTGTTTTTCGGTTCGTTTCTCGTCTGGCTCTACTTGTCCTATTTCACATACAGGCATTTCATCGTGCCGGGAATCTTCCATGGGGGCAGACGACGCTTTTATGCCCTTGCCGCCATAGTGCTCTCCTTGTCCGTCACGTTCCTTTTCTCCTCCTACCAGATTTCATCACCGTTCTATCACATCCGCCAACAACTGATAGAACAATATCCCTATCCGCTTTGGGGCATAAGGCAGAGCCAACAGGCCGTCTGGCTCTATTATATCATTGTCGTGATGTTTTGCTTCGCCGTGGGGATGCTGAACGAAGTGTACCGCCAACGGTTGGCACGCGAGGAGGTGGAGTATGAGCGCAACCGGGCGGAGTTGGCACTCTACAAGGCGCAGATAAACCCGCATTTCCTGTTCAATACGCTCAACACGCTTTACGGGCTGCTGATTACGCATTCCGACAAGACGGAAGTGACGCTTGAACGGTTCATCAACTTGACGAAGTATATGTACCACAATGCCAATCGGGAGTTCATCCCGTTAGCGGAAGAGGTGGAATACATCAGTCAGTACATCGACCTCCAGAAACTGCGGCTGAACGAGTATGCCGAAGTCGGATTCACATACGAAGTGGCGGACGAGTCCATGCCCGTCCCGCCCATGATGCTGATAACTTTTGTAGAGAACGCTTTCAAGTACGGCATCTCGTCCAATGAGCCGTGTTTCATCCGCATCCGCCTGTCTCAGCATGACGACACGCTTTGCTTCGAGGTGGAAAACTCCGTGTTCGGACGCGAGGACAAGGCATCCAAGCAGATGGGTATCGAAAACTGTCGTCGGAGGCTGTCGCTGCTCTATCCCGACCGTCATCGTTTAGACATCGGGCTGAGCCGTGAACACGTGTTCCGTGTGCGGCTTGAACTGAGAAATGAAAAGGTATGATAAGATGTATAGCCATAGACGATGAGCCGGTCGCGTTGAGCATCATCCGCAAATATTGCGAACGGCACGAAGGCATGATATTGGAAACTTACAGCTCACCGCGCCTTGGGATGCAACGCATCAGCGAGTGGAAGCCCGACCTTGTGCTGCTCGACATCGAAATGAACGGCACATCGGGCATCGAACTGGCACGGCAACTTCCGCCGTCATGCTGCCTGATATTCACTACCGCCTACGCGCATTACGCATTGGACGGTTTCGAGGTGAACGCGGTCGATTTCCTGCACAAGCCTTACTTTTACGAGCGTTTCGACCGTGCCATGCAAAAGGCGGAACAGTGGCTGAGAATGAACGACCTGCTCCGTGCGTCGGAATCACCCGACCGGCAGTTGCTGTTGAAATCGGAATACAAGAACGTGACGGTATCCGTGGATGCCATCCTTTACATCGAATCCATGGACAATTACGTGAAGGTGCATCTTGCCGATGGAACATCCGTGCTGTCCAAGATACCCTTGCGCACGGTTGAAGAACAGTTGCCGCAGGGTGAGTTCATCCGCATACACCGTTCGTTTGTGGTGGCACGCCGCCGGATTGCCGGCTTCTCGTGCTCGGAAGTGACGCTGACCCCAAAAGGCAAAGTTCTTCCCATCGGCAAGAAATACTTGGACGAGGTATCCCGGCAGCTGAAGAAGAACGAATAAAATGAATATTGTGTGTATCTACGGCGCGCCGCCCCGCCGAAAATAGGGATGCCGTAGAAGAAAAAATCCCCGCCGTGGAAGAAAGTTCCCACGGCGGCCTGTTCCGACGGCCCGCCGCCCCGCCAA
>CAMTJK010000207.1 GCA_947072805.1 uncultured Prevotella sp. | reverse complement strand
TGTTCAAAAATATAAGCAGTTATCATCATAACGCTAATGGCCGATTTGGGTTAAAAATTGCTAATTTGGAGTGCGGATGTTTGCAAAGTCGCCCCGAAAAGTGTAATATTGCCGCAGAAAGTCGCCCCGAAAAGTGTAAAGCTGCTGCAAAAAGTCGCCCCGAAAAGCGAAGGACGGTGACATGTATGTAAAATGAAGATGAATATGTTCAGAAGAAAAATTGAGCAAACTATGCTCTCTTGGAAACAAAGTCAGTTCCGAAAGCCATTGGTTATCAAGGGTTGCCGTCAGTGTGGAAAGACAAGCTCTGTATTAGAGTTTGCAAGGAAAAATTATAAGTATGTCGTTTATCTTGATTTTCATGAGCACAAGGAGTACAAGGCTTTCTTTTCCGGAGCGCTTGATGTCGATACGATAGTACTGAATATGTCTATGGGATTGAAAGGTGCAAAGTTTGTAGAAGGCAACACCTGCATCATCTTTGATGAAGTTCAGGATTGCCCCAATGCACGCTCGTCTCTCAAATTCTTTAGTCTTGACGGTCGCTACGACGTTATATGCACAGGTTCGTTGCTTGGTGTCAATGGCTATAAGACCAAGGAGGAGAGTGAAGAGGAACGGCGGGCTTCCATTCCCGTGGGGTTTGAGCATATTGTAACCATGTATCCGATGGACTTTGAGGAATGGCTTTGGGTAAATGGTATTGAACAGCAGCATGTCGATTATCTTGTCAGGTGTTTTCGCGATGAGGTTCCTGTGATGGAAGCTGTCCATAACAGAATGAGAGAGTTGCTGAGATTGTACATCATCGTTGGTGGTATGCCTGATGCCGTCAATACGTTTGTACGCTCCAACAATATGAATGAGGTGAGAATTGTTCAGCAGAACATAGTTGACAACTACAAATCTGACATGCTGAAATATGCTCTTCAGGAGGACAAGGCAAAAATACGCGAATGTTTTGACTCGATTCCTTCGCAGCTTGCTAAGGAGAACAAGAAATTTCAGTATTCTACAATTCGGAAAAACGGCAGGTCGAGAGATTACCTTGGCAGCCTTCAATGGATTGAAGATGCGGGGATAATACACCGTTGTTATAATACTACCATAACAGAGTTGCCGCTTGCTGGCAATATGATGAGAGACTGTTTCAAGGTCTATATGGCTGATATCGGATTGCTTATGGGGATGCTTGAAGAGGGTACAGCATGGAGTGTTATGCAGGGCGACATGCTGGCTTATAAAGGAGCAGTTTATGAGAACCTTGCAGCCGATATCTTTGGTAAGATGGGAAGGAAGCTGTATTATTTTCAGAAAGAAGGAGGCCTTGAACTTGACTTCCTGATAAGGTACCGTGGCGAGTGTTGCCCTATAGAGTGTAAGGCTCGTAACGGAAATGCCAAGTCTTTGCGGACAGTGATAAAGAATACTGACCATTATCATGTCTGCCATGCCATAAAACTCGGAGATTATAACGTTGGGAGAAAAGATCAAGTGCTGACGCTTCCTTTCTACATGGCGTTCCTTCTGACAGATGTGTAATGCGATTTTTGCCTGTTTGGCCAAAGCGTGTGTATGTTTGCTGAGGATGTTCGCCGATGTTTTAGATATCATGGGCAGGATAAAGATAATCAAAACATCGTTTATAGCGTGCTTAGAGGGGATGAAAAAGCGTGGTATGAGCACGCTATAAACGAATTTTGGATTCTGATTGTCTTGGATGAAAAGCAAGCAACACACTGATTTCCAATCTACGCTATATGATGGCAAACAAAAGTGATGAAGTCAGGAATGCAGTTACGAGGCTTGTTCCGTCACTCCGACGACACGACATCAGTACGTATTTTACCAGAGTACGGTCAATTTACATGCAGAAACAGCCTGACATACAAAATAAATCAGTAACTTTGTCTTCGCTGAACAAGGCAATGATGGCCTGTAATCACTTGAAACAAAACATCATAAGTATATATTTACAAAAGAACACACACCATATTATATATATATATAACCTAACAGATGGCAACGGAAGCAAACGACGAACTGAAACTGGCATGGCAACTCGTGGAACGCACGGGCTGCAACATATTTCTGACGGGAAAGGCAGGCACGGGCAAGACAACATTTCTGAAAGAACTGAAAGCTAATTCGCCCAAACGCATGGTGGTGCTCGCACCTACAGGCATCGCTGCCATCAACGCCGGAGGAACAACCATACACTCGTTCTTCCAGTTGCCGCTGTCGCCATACGTGCCGGGAGCGTCGTTCGGTGGCAGGGAGAGCAAGAAGTATCAGTTCGGGAAGATAAAACGCAACATCATACGTACACTCGACCTGCTGGTTATAGATGAGGTGAGCATGGTAAGGGCCGATCTGCTCGACGCCGTAGACTCCGTAATGCGCCGGTACAGAAAACACAACGAGCCATTCGGCGGAGCACAACTGCTGCTGATAGGCGACCTGCAACAGCTGGCACCGGTGGTGAAAGACGACGAATGGGAACTGATGAAGGAATATTACGACACGCCATACTTCTTCTCAAGTCGCGCTCTCGCCATGACAAACTACCGGACAGTGGAACTTACCAAAGTGTACAGGCAACAGGACGACAACTTCGTAAGACTGCTGAACCGCATTCGCGAAAACAAGGCGGACGACAACACGCTGAACATGCTGAACGCAAGGTATATACCAAACTTCAAAATACCTGCCGGCGGCAACTACATAAGACTGACCACACACAACTATCAGGCACAGCGCATAAACGAACGGAAACTGGCAGAGCTGCCATCGGCACCGTTCGACTTTACGGCAGAGGTGACAGGCGACTTCCCGGAATCGTCGTTCCCGGCAGACGCCACGCTGACACTGAAGACAGGGGCGCAGGTGATGTTTATAAAAAACGACACGGCAGGACGCTTCTTCAACGGCATGATAGGCGAAGTGGACTATGTGGAGGAAAATTCCATCGGGGTGAGAAACCGCGACACGGGCGAGGTGATAAATATTGAGAAGGCAGAATGGACCAACTCGAAATATACACTCGACAGCAAGACCAAAGAGATAACGGAAACGGTGGAGGGCGTATTCAGACAATATCCGCTGCGACTGGCCTGGGCTATCACCATACACAAGAGCCAGGGCCTGACGTTCGAGCATGCCATCATAGACGCATCCCACTCGTTCGCACACGGACAGACATATGTGGCACTGAGCCGCTGCCGCTCGCTCGAAGGCATGGTGCTGAGCGCACCGCTGAGCCGCGAATCTGTGATAAACGACGAGACGGTGGACAGCTTCATACGCCAGGCCACAGCCGAGGAGCTTACGGGAGAGGCGATAAACCGGCTGGAAACGGCATATGTGGCAAAAATGCTCGACGAGCTGTTCGACTTTGCACCGTTACATCGCTCAATGGAGGAGATGACAAGGCTGCTAAGTGAACACTTCTTCAACAAATATCATATGCTGCTGACGGAATATACAAAGGCGCTGAAGGATACGGACAACATGCAGACGGTGGCAAAAAAATTTGCCACGCAATACCGGAACATCCTTGATACGGGTCACAATGCCAACGATACCGTGCTACAGGAACGCATACACAAGGGGGCGGCATACTTCCTCGAACAGCTCGACGCCATGAAGCCGCTGCTGCAAAAGACCAACATAGCAACGGGAGACAAGGAGCTGAAAAAACGTTTCGATGAGCGCAAGGCTGCCATTGCCGACGAGATGCTGCTCAAAACAGGTCTGCTGGAATATGAGAGTAGGGAAGAGATACTCTTCTCCACAAACGATATGCTGCGCAAAAAGGCTGCCATACTGCTCGGAGACGATGAAGGAAAGCAGGGCAAGCCCAAAAAGGAAGAGAGCAAGCGTCGCAAGACCGATGCCAAAACACGCAAGGCTGCACTTGAGGAGCGCAGAAAGCTGGCAATGGCGGCTGCCGTCGAAGCCATGAAAGCTATTAACGAGGCACGCTTTGCAGCGCATGAGACAGAAGAAAAGGATTGAAAACACCGCGCGTTCTTTTTCTTGCGAAAGTAGCTTGACATCATCATCATTATTTTTTTTAACCCGAATCGTTATCAGATTTAACCAGAATCATTATCAGATTTGGTACGAATGGTTATTATATATAGTCCGAATCGTTTATTTTAGGGAAGTGATGACGGTTAGTGAAAGGTGGGGTGGAAGTATAAAAAAATGCAGGGCAACTTGCGTTTTCCTGCATTTGAAAAAGTTGGACCAACGGGACTCGAACCCATAATGACAGAACCAAAACCTGTAGTGTTA
>CAMTJK010000206.1 GCA_947072805.1 uncultured Prevotella sp. | reverse complement strand
GGTATTAAATCGCAAAACGCGTAACTCACTGACTATCAGCGCTCCCTATTTAAGAGTAAAAACGCTCATTTTCGCGTCGTAGGTTACAAATCGAGGTTTGGATGTCGATTAACACACGTTAAAGTAAACATTTTTCATAAAAGTAAATAAATGTTATACGTATTATATCGCAACCCATCTTTGCAACATTTCAACGCATTCTTTTGGTCGTCTCACGGTTTAGGCGTAACTTTACACCTCAAACAGAAACAACGGTACATCGCAATGCAAGACTTCGTACATCTTCACGTACACACTTATTACTCCATCCTCGACGGTCAGGCAAGCATATCGAAGCTCGTCGATAAAGCTGTGGGCAACGGTATGCGCGGAATGGCCATCACCGACCACGGCAACATGATGGGAATAAAAGAGTTCTTCAACTACTGCAAGGGCATTAACGACAAGCGGGCGAAGGCGGGAGAGGAGCCTTTCAAGCCCATCTTCGGCTGCGAAATGTACGTGGTGCGCAACGGCAGACGCCTCACCGACAAGCAAAAGGAACAGGGCGACTCCGGCGGTAACCACCTCGTGGTGCTTGCCAAGAACAAGACGGGCTATCATAACCTCATAAAACTCGTTTCCAAGGCATGGACGGACGGCTTCTATATGCGTCCGCGTACCGACCATGTGGAACTGGAGAAGTATCACGAGGGACTGATAGTGTGCTCCGCATGTATTGCGGGCGAGGTACCGGAACGCATACTGAAGGGCGACACGGCAGGGGCTGAAGAGGCAGTACTGTGGTTCAAGAGGGTGTTCGGCGACGACTACTATCTCGAACTGCAGCGCCATGAGGTGAAGAATCCCACCATCCGCGCCAACCGCGAAACCTATCCGCTGCAGGTAAAGGCCAACAAGGTGCTGGTGGAGCTGGCACGCAAGCATAACATCAAGCTGGTATGTACCAACGACAGCCACTTCGTGGACGAGGAGAATGCCGAGGCTCACGACCGCCTGCTGTGCCTTTCTACAGGAAAGGACCTCGACGACCCTACACGAATGCTTTATTCCAAGCAGGAGTGGTTCAAGACGCGCGAAGAGATGAACGAGGTGTTTGCCGACATACCGGAGGCGCTCGACAACACATGCGAAATACTCGACAAGGTAGAGACTTACTCCATAGACCACGACCCTATCATGCCTTTCTTCCCTATCCCGGAGGAGTTCGGCTCGGAAGAGGAATACCGCAAGCGTATCACGGAGCAGGAACTGTACGACGAATTTACAAGCGACGAGAACGGGGAGAACCCTCTCCCACCCGACGAGGGCGCAAAGAAGATAAAGAAGCTCGGTGGCTACGACCGACTATACCGCATAAAGTTTGAAGCCGACTATCTTGCCAAGCTGGCATACGACGGAGCAAAGAAACTGTACGGCGAACCGCTGAGGGATGACGTGAAGGAAAGGGTGAAGTTTGAGTTGCACATCATGAAGACCATGGGTTTCCCGGGTTACTTCCTCATAGTACAGGACTTCATCAACTCGGCACGCGACGAGCTGGGCGTCATGGTGGGTCCGGGACGTGGCTCGGCTGCCGGCTCGGTGGTGGCTTACTGTCTCGGCATCACAAAGATTGACCCCATAAAGTACGACCTGCTGTTCGAGCGTTTCCTCAATCCCGACCGTATATCGCTGCCCGATATCGATACCGACTTCGACGATGACGGACGCGGAAGGGTGCTGGAATGGGTGGAAGACAAGTACGGACACGACAAGGTGGCACACATCATCACCTACGGAACCATGGCAACGAAAAACTCCATCAAGGACGTTGCACGTGTGGAAAAACTGCCGCTCGAACGAAGCAACCAGCTATGCAAGGCCATACCAGACCGACTGCCCAACGGACTTAAAATGAATCTGTCCAACGCCATAAGCGTTATTCCGGAGCTGCGTGAGGCAGAGGCAAGCACCAACATACTGGAGAGCGAGACCATAAGGTACGCGCGAATGCTGGAGGGAACGGTTAGAAACACAGGCATTCACGCCTGCGGAACCATCATCTGCCGCGACTCCATAAGCGACTGGGTGCCGGTATCGACGGCTGAAGACAAGAACGACCCGGGGCACAAACTGCTCTGCACGCAATATGACGGACATGTCATAGAGGAGACGGGACTGATAAAGATGGACTTCCTCGGACTGAAAACGCTGTCGCAACTGAAAGAGGCTGTGGAAAACATCCGACTGACACACGGCATTACCGTCGACCTGGACACCATTCCCATAGACGACCCGCTGACCTACA
Source organism: uncultured Prevotella sp. (assembly GCA_947072805.1). Lineage (GTDB taxonomy): Bacteria > Bacteroidota > Bacteroidia > Bacteroidales > Bacteroidaceae > Prevotella. The sequence goes on along the minus strand of CAMTJK010000206.1, from coordinate 2,032 downwards.
AGCTCTACTGCGAGGGACGCACCATAGGCACATTCCAGTTTGAATCGGCAGGAATGCAGAAGTACCTGCGCGAGCTGCAACCGTCGGTATTTGAAGACCTCATAGCCATGAACGCGCTATACCGTCCGGGACCTATGGACTACATCCCGGAATTTATAGCCCGCAAGAAGGACCCGTCAAAGATAAAATACGACATACCGTGCATGGAGAAATATCTGAAAGACACCTACGGCATCACTGTATATCAGGAGCAGGTCATGCTGCTAAGCCGACAGCTGGCTGACTTCACGCGCGGAGAGAGCGACGCCCTGCGCAAGGCGATGGGTAAGAAGAAGAAAGCCATCGTAGACGCCATGAAACCCAAATTCATAGAGGGTGGCATGAAGAACGGACACGATGCCAAAGTGCTCGAAAAGATATGGGCTGACTGGGAGAAATTCGCATCGTACGCGTTCAACAAGAGCCACGCCACATGCTATTCGTGGGTGGCATACCAAACGGCTTACCTCAAAGCCCACTACCCCGCCGAATTCATGGCGGGCGTGATGAGCCGAAGTCTCGACAACATAACCGACATAACCAAGTTTATGGACGAATGCCGCTCAATGGGAATACCTACGCTGGGACCCGACGTGAACGAAAGCCGACAGAAATTCAGCGTGAACAAAAAAGGCGAAATACGTTTCGGCATAAGCGCAATAAAGGGTGTGGGCAGCGCAGCGGCAGATGCCATAATCAACGAGAGGGATACAAACGGTCCGTACAAGGACATCTTCGACTTCATACAACGTATCAACCTCACCGCCGTAAACCGCAAAAGCATCGAATCGCTCGTGCTGAGCGGAGGCTTCGACGGCTTCAACTCGCTGAAACGTGAAGATTTCTTCGCTACCAACGCTAAGGGGGAGGCTTTCATCGACACTTACGTGAGATACGGACAGACATACCAGCTGGAGAAGGCACAACTGCGCAACTCGCTCTTCGGAGGCGACAACGAGGTGGAAATAGTCACCCCACCAATAATCAAGGCACCTGCATGGAGCGACATCGAACGACTGAACAAGGAGCGCGACCTCGTGGGCATATACATCTCGGCTCATCCGCTGGACGAATACAAGATTGTACTCGACAATCTATGCAACACACACTGTGCCGAACTCGCCGACATATCGTCGCTCAGCGACAGGGAAAGCGTGGTGATAGGCGGCATTGTGACGGGAATAAAATCGAAATTCACAAAAACAGGAAAACCATGCGGCTTCGTCACCATCGAAGACTTCGAGGGCTCGGGCGAACTGGCTCTGTTCGGCGAGGAATGGGGACGCTGGAACGGAATGTTCAAGGAGGGATGCACCGTATATATCAACGCCAAATGCCAGCAGCGCTTCCACGACAGCAACAAATATGACCTGAAGGTGCTTAATATCGAGTATCTGCAAACCATCAAGGACAAGGCCATCGACCGCCTTACCATCTCTATAAACACCGATGAGCTGAACGACATGATTGTTGCCGAGCTGAACGAAATAATAGACGAACATCCGGGAGAGACAAATCTCTTCTTCCAGCTACGCGACTCCATGGGGAAGAACCACGTTCTGCTGCGCTCATCGAAGAAAAAGGTAGATGTGAAACGCTCTCTTATAGCCTTTATAGAGATGAACAAACAGGTAATGGACTATAGCATAAACTGATTTATCGTACTAAAAAAAGGTGGAAAAGCGAAAATCATAGGCAAAAAATTTGCATATGTCAATCATTATGGCTAATTTTGCATCCGCAATGCAAGAAGCATGGCAAGGAACGGGATGTAGCGCAGTTGGTTAGCGCACGCGTCTGGGGGGCGTGAGGTCGCTGGTTCGAGTCCAGTCATCCCGACCTTAACAAGGAGACAAGCAACGTAACAAGTGCTTGCCTCCTTATTTTTTGCCCCCTGATAAACCCAAATCGGTCATGGGTAGCCGCTTGTAAAGGTCATTAAACCCAAATCGGCCATTAGCGTTATGATGATAACTGCTTATATTTTTGAACA
>CAMTJK010000205.1 GCA_947072805.1 uncultured Prevotella sp. | reverse complement strand
ATAATATATTCCGCTTGTAAGAGACAGTATCGGATAGCGAGGCAGGAGTATGATTTGTGTATGTTTTTACGGCATAACATCAAAATACTTGCAGAAAACATATGATATACAAAATTATTCAGTAACTTTGTCCGCTGTAATCACAGCTGTTATTGTGCGTAATTCTTTGTAATCAAGCACTATATAGTTACAATAGGTGTTAGGTCACTGAAATTACATATACTCGTGTTTCGTAGAATTCACGCTAAAGGCAGTGTAATGCACGTTATAATATAATAAATGTAAGAGAAAACTGAACTTGACTTATTCCCATCAGAAGCCTTCTGTAGGAGAGCATGTCTTGTTTGTACATTATAAGCATAAACAAAAAGGAATAACAAATTGTAAACTACATGACAAACAGACTTAAACATCTTGGTATGGCAGCCCTCGTGGCTGTATGTGCCTCTTTAGTGGCTTGTACCGGCGGAAATACGTCAAAGAAAGCCGATGCCGCCGACAGTACCCATACCAAATTGTACATATCGAAGATAAGCTTGAAGGAACCGGAAAGAGCTCTCGCCATCATTGACACGATGGAGATGAACAAGGAGTTGTCGTCAGGCGACATAAACTACATGCGCTTAATGGTATACAACAACGGACTTTGCGACTACAAAATGTCGGAGTATTATGCAAGTCAGGTGCTGAAAGATAGCGTATGGCTGAAGAAAAACCCCGAACTGCACTGTATGCTGGAGATATTGATTTCAGACTTTGCAAGGCAAAACGGTCGGTACACAAAGTGCCTGAAGTATGCGGAGCAAGCCGTGGAGACAGCACGCCGCTATAAAAATAAGATGTATGAGCTGAGCGCACAGGCAGCCGTGGCACATAGTTTGACAGCCTTGGGCGACGTAGAGAGCGCATTTAAGATATTTGCCGGCGTGAAGGATGAGGTGATGAGGGAGTGTGGCGAAAGTACCGACTTCAACACTCTTAATAATGCCTTCACCTTCATAGGCAACTATTTTGAGTTGCTGATGGAGAACAAGCGATACAAGGAGGCCGAATTGCTCATCCCCGACTTCGTAAAGGTGAACGATAATATTGGAAAAGTAGGCAGTTTTATAGATGGTGCGGTGGAGTACAGACAGCTGCACACATACAGCATGCTGATGCAATATTATGACTATTGCGGGAAAAAAGAGGAATCGGCAAGGTACAAGGCAATGATAGTGAAGTCGAGCCTGGCAGAAACGGAGTTTGTACAAATCATGCTTTGCAAACACTACTTCATAGTAAAAGACAATGACAAGCTGGCGGAAATTGTATCTGTACTGAGACAGAAATTAGAAACGTCAAACGATACCATATCAAAGTTTTTCATCGACAATGTGCTGAATTACGAGAAATACCTTTGTGTGGCAAAGGGTAATTATCGCAAGGCGCTTGAGAAGCAGGAGGCTATATGTAATGTGCAGGATTCTGTGTCAAGACAGGAACAGGAAGCGGATGGACGCAGGCTGGCAAAGATATATGAAACACAGGAAAAGGAACGCCTGCTGATAGAAAAGGACGCACAGCTGTCACGTCATCAGAACATTTTCATAGGATTGACTGTGCTGATGGTGCTCGGTCTGGCTTTCATAGTGGTGCTGCTTCTGTTCAACCGTAAGGTGAACATACGTAACAAGACCATCGTTGCCACAATCAATCAGATGATGGAGAAGGAGGATGAGCTCATGAGATTGCGCCTCACAGGCAACAATGGAGCCAAAAATGTCAATCCGGACGAAATGAGACTTATGCAGAGCCTTGAAATGCTGAAGGACGATAAGGACATCGAAGAGATTGCCACATCGTGCGGATTCCGCAACACACGGGCTTTCGGCAAGAAGTTTTTCGAATATTTCGGAATACAGGTGGATGAATATCGCAAGTGGTCGAAGAACATCAGCAATCAGGAGAAGGCAAGCAGCGACGAAGCAATACACATGAAGGACTCGTTCATAAAGAACATGTCGCACGAGATACGCACACCGCTGAATCAGATATTCGGTTTTGTGCAGCTGCTTACGGACCCGAACATCCAGCTGTCGGACGACGAAAAGCGACAGTATAACGATATCATAGGCAGTCAGACCACATACATGACACAGATGCTGAACAAGTTCCTGGAGATGTCGGAATACGAGAGCAGTGACGCACAGCTGCCAAAGGAAACCATAGCCATAGAGGAACTGATGAACAACGTAATGGCGCATGTGCCGAGCCCGAAGGATGGGGTAGAGATGAACTTCAGCAACAAGAGTGGAATGAAGACCATTGAGAGCAACTACAAGGGCTTGGCAACCATAATGGAAAGTGTGGTTGGAAATGCCGTGAAGTTTACAGATTCGGGAAGCATCAATATAGAGTGTGCGGTAAATGCCGACGGCGACACTATATTTACCGTTACCGATACGGGCAAGGGTATTCCGGAGGGCGAAGAGGAACGCATCTTCGAACGCTTCCATAAGGTGGACGAGTTTGTGCCGGGAGCAGGACTTGGCTTGTCGCTCGCACGCGAAATAGCCGGTCGTATGGACGCTACTGTTACGCTCGACCGCAGCAACAGCTCGCAGGGCTCGACGTTCGTGGTAACGCTAAAGTAAGCAGGTGGGCTTCTTCCTGGCAAGTAAAAACATATCCCCAATCGGTCTTATGGCTGATTGGGGATAATGTTATACAGCTATTCAGCAGCCCTTTCCATCGAGACTGCACGACTGTCCGGTGCTCTCGAGAGTAAGATTCACCTTTTCAAGTGAAAAGGATATGCTTCCGTCTTCCATCACGAAACATGGAATGCCCACGGCACCGATGCGTTTTATCTTGTCGAAAGCAGGATTGCTGTCGCGTAAGGCGAGAAACTGCTTCAGATTGCGCACATGCTCGCCAATGTCAATGAGTTCAAAACGGTTGTCGTTTCTTGCCTGTTCTTTTACCTGAAGGCAGTCAGGGCATGTCTGCATTACAAATACCTTTATCATAATGTGTTATTGGTTTTATCTCCGGTGCTTTCGTCGCTATTGCAACTGTCCGGACGGTGATCTGTTTATCTTTATTCTTTCTGTATGCCGGCTATATTTGAGACTTTGAAGCCATGGTTTCGCCTGTTTGCATCGGTCTAATGACACGTTTGGATAATATGCTTCATCAGTCCCTCGCAGGCATCCTCAAGCAGTTCTATTACGAGTTCGAAGCCCTTGTCGCCTCCATAATAGGGATCAGGTACGGCTTTGTGTCCCGGATGGTTGGTGCAGAAATCGGTCATCATCCTCACTTTATTCCTTTCCGATTCGGTTTTTGCCATGCGCGACACGTCGTAAAAGTTCTCCTCGTCCATCACTATGATGTAGTCGAAACGCTGAAGGTCGTCCTGCCTTATCTGTCTGGCAACGCTGTTGAAGTTGTACCCGTGGGCTGCTCCATGGCTTCTCATGCGTCTGTCAGGGCGTTCGCCCACATGCCATGCACCGATGCCTGCCGAATCTATCTCAATCCGGTCGTTGGCGTTAGCCTTGTCTACAAGATGTTGCATTATTCCTTCAGCCGCCGGAGAGCGACAGATGTTTCCCAGACAAATAAACAGAACAGACGTTTTTTCTCCTTTTTTCATAATCATTATTGTTGGTTTGGTGATTGTGGCATCTTGCAGACGGTGCTGCCTTGTCTTTCTGCCGATGCAAAATTAAGGAAAAAGTTTTAGGAATGCACTTCCGGACGATTCAAACTTGCATATCCTATGCCCAAATGCGGTTATATCAAGGGAAGAATGTGTTTTGCAGGTGTGAACCGCAAATCAGTCATTAGCGTTGTTATGATAAAAACTTGTTTTTTCTGAACAGAAGACAAAACAAGGTATGTATGTGCATAACAGTCTAACGACTGATTTGGGTTAGGATGTCATAGCTCGTATTTCCACAAACCATGCAGGTTGCAGTATTCTCTTGCGCAGATGGCATCGTCGTCGGTAACGAATGTCACCTCGGGCTTGTCTCCCGGACACAGTTCGTGGCGCAGTACTTTTGTGGGTGTAAGCAGCTCTATCCATTGGATAAAGTGTTCGTCGGTCATGGGATGTGGTGTGCTGCCAACGCTCACCTTGTATTTTCCCTCTGTTCTTTCCACCACCGGCACGTGTTTTTCTAATGAAGCATCCACGGCATTGCCATCGAGTCTTGTCATCGGTTTGCCGCAGCATACCATTGAGCCCATACCTTCACCGACTACTTCCACCATGTTGCCGCAAATGGGGCAACGATAGATTTCTCTTTTCTTTGTCATAATATCTCCTTTCTTTTTGTTGTGTACAACAAAGATAAGAGAAAAAGCCCAACCCTGTTCATCCCTGTAACATTGATTACGCTCTTTTAACCCAAATAGATATAAAACCACTTTTATATCGGTAGGAAAAAAG
>CAMTJK010000204.1 GCA_947072805.1 uncultured Prevotella sp. | reverse complement strand
GACGATCGAAGATGTCCGCCTTGACAAACTTCCCGTTCTCCGCCCGTTCCAGCGAGAGTATGTCACGCCCGCCTGCGTCCATCATCACCAGTTTCACATTCTGCTTGGCGTTGAGGTTGCCGTATCGCATGACGAACTCGTCATAGCAGGTGTTCAGATGCTCACGCCACGGTACATTTTCCTCGTGACTGTTCGATTCATAGCGGTATAGTCGCTCGTATGCGTCACGCAGCGACACATACAGCAACGCCTTTTCCTTCTGGTAGCCTTTCAAATCAAGCGGTTGGAATGTCGCACCGTAAGGCGTGATGTCCTTCAGGTAGCCGACGGTACGGCGTGACCTGTCAGCCACCAGCGACCCTTCACGCAGGTGCATTTCCGGTGTGCGGTGATAGGGACGCGGCGTAAGGTCGGGGGCTTCCTCCTTCGGCTTTTCCGTTTCAAATTCCGGGAATAGTGAAGCGGTTGCTTTCTCACTTGGGCTATTGTCCGTAATAGGAACGGGAGTTGCCTCCGGCTGTGCTTCGGGTTGTTTTGCTGCTTCCTTTTGCTCCGGTTTGTTATCCGACGAAGGCACAAAGGCAGGATTCATCGTGTCCTTGATACCCGACTTTTTCAGTTGTTCCTGTCTGTGCCGTTCCGCTTCAAGCCGTAGAGCCTTGCGCCGTTCCGGTGTCAGGCTCATCATCGTTTCATAGAAGCCGTTGATGGGTGGATTGGTGTCCCAGTCCAAAGTGGCATAAATATCTTCAGGGTCGCTTTGCTTCCCTGCACTTTCCGGCTTTGCCTTCTTGCTTTCGGTTGCAGGCTTGACGGATTCAACAGGAGGAACTGCCATAATCGGCGGTTTCGGTTTAGGAATAGCACGCTTTGCCTTGTTTTCCTTTTTGGTTGCCTTTTTCTTTTTGGCAGGTTCTTCTATGGGCATACCCCAAAGGTCAAGCAGAGTGAGCTGAACGGCATTTGAATGATTCGTCTGGCGTGGCTCAATCTCCGGCTTCTCGTCTATGGGTTGAACTTTCGGTTTCTCCGCTTCTGTGATAAAAACATTAGCGGTAGAAGTCACCGCTTCTACTTTCGGAGACGGCTGTACTTCCACATTCATACTTTTATCCGTACTTTCCGTTTGCGTCGGATGCAGGCTATGTCTTTCGTAGAGTTCCCTGTTGAGTTGGTGCAGTTCTATTTTCAGATGTTCCCGTAAGTCTTCCGCCAATTGTACGGTATCGCCTCTGTGCATGAGCTTATAGGCAGGCTTTCCGTAAGGGTCGGTACTTTTGGTTAAATCCGTGTGGGAAAGCGAACCGATGCTCCATACATACCCATTTACGGAAGTGCCGATAGGGGTCTGTTCTGTTTGCACAAAAAGTTTCTCATTATAATACAGTTTCCCGTTCTTTCCGCTGTTCTTTTGCAGAATAATCAAATCACTGCCCACCTCCGTACCCGCATTTTCCGTAAAGAGGTTGTTCGGCAGACGGGCAACACCCACCAGATTGGCGTGGTTCATCATATACTCGCGTATGGGCGCATTGGTCGGGGCATCCAACACCCCCTGCGAGGTAATGAACGCCACGATTCCGCCTTCACGCACCGCATCAAGGCTTTTCAGAAAGAAATAGTTGTGTATCGTCTTGGATGCCGACCGTCTTGCCATGTCATGACTGTTGGTAAATTCCGGGTCGAACACCGCCACATCACCAAAGGGGATATTGGATATAGCCAGATCAAAATGGTTCATGAACGGCTTTTCAATTTTCTCGTACCCCTGTATCCTTACTTTCTGGTCGGGATGCAGGTGTTTCAATATCTTGCCCGTCATCAGGTCTTTCTCAAAAGCCATGATGTCCGCGTCCGGCTTGTTCTCTAATACGGCATCCACAAATGCGCCAACGCCTGCCGATGGTTCCAGTACCCGGTCGGGGCGTATGCCGTGTTCATGCAGCACGTCCGCAATAGTGCCTGTTATCTCCGGCGGAGTATAGAAAGCGGTCAGAACGGATTGCTTCATAGCATCCATGTACCGCTTATACTCCGTATCGTCTTTTGTATTCTCCCGTAGTAACTTGTGCAGTTCCACGGTAGGGGCAAACAGTTCGAGGTCGGATTTCGCCCAATGGACGGCATCCGTCAGTTCCTTTGCTGGGTTCAGTATGCACTTCAGTCCACCGAAACCGCAATAACGCTCCAACAAGAGCCTTTCGCGTGCGGTGGGGGTGCGTTGTTCCCTGTCAAGGACGAATGCCGTCCGTATCGCCTCGATGTTGTCCCGCAACCTTTGTTTGCGGTTAAACGCCATATTCCTCTATATAAAGGACGACAGCCCCCGTCAGCTCCGTGTAGAGCAGGTCATAATCGGGCGACAGGGCGAAATTGTCATCCGAAAGGTCATAAATGGAGAATACGTTTCCGACAAGCGGCAGCAGTTTTCGGGTAAAGGATTCACGCTCCGCTTCCGGCACGTCGTCGGCAAACTCGTTCTCTACGACTTCGCGCAGGATGGCGTACTTGGAGTAGCGAAGCCCCTCCGTCAGCGTGCGCATAGCCAATTCCTGCGCACCTGCGGCGGGATAGCCTTCGAGCATTGCCCGTTCATACGTTCCGGCGGCACGGTCGGCGCGTTCACGGATGAAGGCTTCGTCGGTCGCCTGTTCAAATCTGTTTGTTCGGAGATAGTCTAGCAGGTACAGACCGTAGTAGGAAAAGTCGGTCTGCCCCTCGTTTTTCTTCTTGTTGTTCATTACTTTGGAATTTAGTGGATTGGTAAATCATGACCGGGATAATTGTCTGAAAGGAGAAAGAAAAGGCACTCGGTATCCCTCCGAGTGCCACCACTAAATCCAAAGCATGAGTGTAATCCGGTATCGAAGAACAGTTCATTACTCTGAATCAGTGGCAAAGTTACTCATTATTTTCTTCTTCTCGCAGAGGTTGCCTTACTTTTCCTTTCGGGGAACACGAAAGTCGTGTTGTAGTCCCCGTCAAAGGCAACCACGGCATCGAAACTCTTGCCCTGCTTGCTCTTGAAACCTTTGAGCAGTTTCGTGTGTCCGTCGGTGAGCAGGTCTTTGATTTCGTCATCGGTGAGGGTACGGTTTGCCTTCAGGCGGAACACGGGCAGCCCGCACTCCGCGTTGTCGCAGCGGACGACCTTGCCGTAGAACTGCATACTGCCCGTCCCGCACTTGGGACACTTGCAGCCGGAATCCCTGCGGGCGAACAGTTTGTCGCACGAGAGCAGTTCGGAGGTAATCTCCTTTGTGTACGCCTCTATCTCCTTGCGGAAGGTATCGGCGAGCAGTTCCCCGCGCTCGATGCGTGCCAGTTCCTTCTCCCATTCACCCGTCATGGCGACGTCGGCGATGAGCATCGTCTTCACGACCGAGTAGAGGGCAAGCCCTTTTTCGGTGGGTACAAGCGACTTCTTGCAACGTTCCATGTAACCGCGTTTGAAAAGCGTTTCGATGATGGCTGCACGGGTGGCAGGCGTGCCGATGCCGCAATCCTTCAATGCCTGACGCAGCGCGTCGTCCTCTATCTCCTTGCCAGCCGTTTCCATTGCGGACAGCAGGGAGGCTTCGGTATGCAGCGGCTTAGGCTTGGTCTTACCTTCCGTGATGGAGGCGGCTTTCAGTGCCAGCCTATCGTCTTCCTGCCAGCCGGGTATGATGGTCTCCTCTTTCTCTTCCTCGCCATAGACTGCACGCCACCCGACTTGCCTGATAACACTGCCTTTCACCACGAACTCCGCTCCGGCACACTCCGCCGTAACAGTAGCGGTGTCTTTGACGCATTTTTCAGAGAAAGCCTCAATCATGCGTCCGGCAATCATCTGATAGACGGTATTATCTTCTTTGGAGAGGAACAGCGGTTTCTCGCCCGTGACGAGTAGGGCATGGTGGTCTGTTACCTTGCCGCCGTCCACGCTGCGGCGTGTCGGCACTGCCTTCGGATTGACTTTGTCTTTCCATTCGGGCAGGTTGCCGATGAAGGCGAGCAACTTGGGAATTTCCACGAACACGTCTTCGGGGATGTAGCGGCTTCCGGTTCTCGGATAGGTGATAAGTTTCTTCTCGTAGAGCTTCTGCGCGATTTCGAGTGTCTGCTCCGCTGTGAAGCCGTGTTTGGCGTTGGCCTCCTTCTGGAGCGTGGTCAGGTCGTACAGGAGCGGAGTGTCCTCTATCTTCTCCTTGCGCTCCGCTTTCGTGACGGTGGCTGTGCCTGCTTCCTTTACTTTATTATATAATTCCGTCGCAGGCTCTTTCTCTTTCCATTTCTCGGAGGACGAGAATTTCACGGTATCACCGTTGCCTCCGTCTGCGGCGATATGGAGCTGCCAGAACGGTTCTACCGTGAAACGGCGGTTCTCCCAGTAACGTGCGCATACCATCGCCAGCGTAGGTGTCTGTACCCGTCCGACGGAATATGTGCCGTGTCCAGCGGCGATGGAGAGTGCCTGCGTGCCGTTGATGCCCACAAGCCAGTCGGATTCGC
>CAMTJK010000203.1 GCA_947072805.1 uncultured Prevotella sp. | reverse complement strand
TCACGTACGTAATCGTAAACCGATGAAATGGTATTAAATCGCAAAACGCGTAACTTGCTGATTATCAGCGCTCCCTATTTGAGAGTAAAAACGCTCATTTTCGCGTCGTAGGTCAGAAATCGAGATTTGGATGCCGATTAACACACGTTAATGTAAAGATTTTTCATAAAATTAAATAAATGTTATACGTGTTATTTCGCAGTGTGTTTCGTTAGATGCCGCAGACTATTTTCGTGATGGAAAAAGGCATGTCAAATATAACACACTCTCAGGATTCGTATCGTACACAAAAGGTTTAGCGGACAGCAATATTTCCATAACATAGCTTCATTGTACCATAAAGATGGTGCCATATATGATTGTAGTGATAAAGAACGGTTTTGGCATAACTATTGCCTGTAACCAGTTAATAGGCAACAGATTTGCCTTGTGAGCTAATTTTCCTGCAAAATATTCATTAATCATTAAAAAATAAAGTTATGGGATACGGAAAATGGATAGGTGGAATATGGGGTTTTACTTCCGGCGGTGCATTGGGTGCGCTTGCAGGATTTATTCTCGGAGCTGCCTACGACATGATTGTCAATCGGTTGTCTACGAGCGAGAATAACCACAGGGAAGATTCATACGACAGTTATTCAGAAAGCCAGACCACATACAGTGACAGTGCGAACCGCTCGAGAAACAACTTTCTGTTTGTTCTTATGGTACTGTCTGCACACGTGATGAAAGCCGACGGCAAAGTTATGCACAGCGAGATGGAGTGCATGCGACGCTTTTTGAGAATGAACTTTGGCGGGCACGCTGTTGCCGAGGGAGAGGCTATAATACGGAAACTATTTGAACGCAGAAAACAGATAGGCGAATATGAATGGGAACATACCATCGACGAATGCTGTAGTGAGATATCAGTAACAATGAGTGAAGAGGTGCGTCTACAACTTATGCACTATCTGGTGGAACTGGCTAAAGCCGACGGTTCGTTACCCAATGTAGAGCTAAATTGTTTACACCGCCTGGCAGAACGTCTGCATCTCTCTGCCGACATTGTCAATCAAATGACAGGATTGGGTGGTAACACTCTCGACGATGCCTACAAGGTGCTCGGCATAAGCAGCACTGCCACCGACGACGAGGTAAAAAGGGCTTTCCGCAAGATGGCTCTCAAACACCATCCCGACAAGGTGGCCACTCTCGGTGAGGACGTAAGGAAAGCTGCCGAACAGAAATTTAAGGACATCAATGCGGCAAAAGACATCATATATAAGGCAAGAGGGCTGTGAGAAAAACGTCTGATTACCTGTTCTTCATTCTCCGCTCTCCGTTAAGTATGACATAAATTATTACCGGCGCACCGATAATAGGCGTTACGGCATTGAGAGGTATTACCCCACCCTCGCCCGGCAGGACGCAAAGCAGATTGCACAGCAATGCCACGAGCGACCCCATTAGAATGGTTGATGGCATAAGCACGCGATGGTCGTCGGTAGAGATAAGCAGTCGGGTGACATGTGGAACCGCCAGACCTATAAACGACACCGGACCGCAATAGGCTGTGACTATAGCTGTGAGCAGACCGGTAATGACAAGCAGGCTGTTACGCACACGCATTATATTGACACCGAGATTTTCGGCATAACGGTCACCAAGCAGCAATGCATTTAGCGGCTTGACAAGCATGAGCGAACACAGCAGTCCCATAAGCACAACTGAGGCAAATGCCGGCATCTGCCGCATGGATACACCTCCGAAATTGCCCAATCCCCACACAACATACGACCGAACACCCTCCTCGGTGGCAAAAAAATTGAGCAACGATACCACCGACGATGCCATATAACCTATCATTATACCAATGATGAGGAGCATGACATTGTTACGCACAATGGTGGAGAAAAAGAAAATAATCATCATCACCACCATTGCTCCTGCAAATGAAGCGAAGAACACTGCAGCAAAGCCCGTAGCAGAGAATCCGCCCGCAGTAACACTGCCACCAAGCATGAGCACGACAACGGCTACTCCCAACCCGGCTCCACTGCTAATGCCAAACACCGATGGGTCGGCAAGCGGATTTCGAAATGCAGTCTGGAGCATAAGTCCACTTACGGCAAGCGCACCACCCGACAGCAACGCCGTAATGGTTTGCGGCAAACGCGACTCAAGAATAATGTAGCGCCAACTCTCTTTGGCTGCAGGCTTGCCTGAAATGACTGCCCAGACATCGCCCACCGGAATATCTACAGCTCCCCTTATCATGTTGAGTGCAAACAATACGATGATAAGCACAGTGAGCAACAAACACCAGAAAACACCTTTGTCTTTCATTCCAAGAAACGTTTGATTGTCATTTCACCTTCTCAAAATACCTTAATTCTCCGGGTAAACCCAATTCAGGATGCGCAATGCGTATATAATCGCCCAAGAGCAAATCGGGACGGAACGGTGTCTCCTCATAGAATGACGATTTCTCAACGTTACATCCGTAACAACGTTGCTGACGGAATGCTTTGAACTGAGCGTAACCACGATGCTCGGAAAGAAGAGCCTCGTAAGTAGCAGGATGTTCGCCACGGTAACGGAACATCCATATATCAGCATCACCAAACTTCTCGAGCACCGTCTCGAAAGGCAAAGACAGACTTCCGGCGTGCGTATCATCTGACAACGGATAACTTATGCCGGCATCGGATATCATCGTTCCAAGAGTGCTTTTGCCTCCCGGAACATACCAAACGGCCCCCGTCATCTTGTCCATGGCTGCCGTTACACGTACTGTTGTCGTAGCGGCAACTGTTTTCAACGCGTGGTAAGTGCTGTCTACAACGGCGAACAAAGAATCAGCCTGGCGTTCCGCACCAAACAAGATACCGTAGAAACGTGTCCATTCTGCTCTTCCAAGCGCCGACGGCTCCATATATTCAGCACACTCTATCATTGGTACGCCAATCTCATCAAGTTTGCCATAGCCACCGCTGTTTTCAAACGGCGAAACAAGCAGTACATCGGGGCGAGAATCGAGAATCTTTTCGATATTAGGGCTCATGGCACCTCCCACGTCGGATATACGACCAGCTGCACATTCCCTTTTTACGTATGGTATCTTTATGTAACGCAAATCGGCAACACCCACGATAGACGACTGTCTGCCGAGAGCCATTATTAACGATGAATGTACGGTGGTAAAAGGGATGGCTCGCGTCACCGGAACACGTACTACAGTGCCCTCGGGAAGCGAAGCCGGCTCTTCAATACCTTGTTTCAGAAGCACATAAGTGTGTAACGTCTTTCCTTTATGCCAAGGGTCTGCCACCTTGGCCACAATATAATTTTCATAATCAACCATTTCAAGCAGGCTGGCATATTTGAATACGACCGTATCGCCTGTAACATTGCTATGATTGGCACTGCCACCGGCACACGAAACTAAAATGAATGCCGGCACAATGATCATAAGAAAGAGTGTCCTTATCATTTTAATTATAAGTCAATGATTATCTTCAATATGCGTTCTGCCGAACGTCCGTCCCATCTGTCGGGAAGTGAGCATTTTTTCCATCTTCCACACAACATATCATCAAGCATTTCTCGAAGCCGCTTAGAACTTTCGCCCACAAGCACATTGCTACCATACGAAACAGTTTCGCCATGTTCGGTATAGCTGTTGAGCGTTATACATGGTATTCCGTTAAAAGTGGCTTCCTCGGCAACATTACCCGAATCGGTAATAACACCAAGGGCATGGGCAGAGAGGTAGCCAAACTCAAGATAAGTCTGTGGAGAGACAATGTGGAAACCTGCTGCTTTAGGCGGCATAAGACTCTCCACGGCCTTACGCGCACTGTCACGCAAGGGGGCTATAACAGGAACACGGGCAGAAGCAGAGACGAGCTCGTCGAGCATGGGCTTGAGCTTTGCCGTATCAGCGATGAGAGCCTTCCTGTTAAGAGTAAAAAGGAGGTAACAGCTGTCCTTCAAGCCATACAAATCAGCCACTTCCGGGCGACACAGACGGTCGCGATTGAAGCGTAAAGTATCCATCAGGATATTGCCCACCATGTAAATTTGCGACATTTGCACACCCTCACGCGTGGCAATGCTACTCGCTCCCACACCCGCGGTGAAAAGGATGTCGCTCAATCCATCGATGACAAGTCTGTTTATTTCCTTTGGCATACTGATATCGAATGAGCGTGTGCCGGCAACAAGATGGGCAAGCAGCACGCCCTGCTTCTTTGTGACAATAGCAGCAGCCATTGTGGAAGCAAGGTCGTCTACTACAATTACTATATCTGTAGGATTGTGTTCAAGATATTGCTCAAACTCCGACATCACCCTGCCTGTAAGTTCATTCAAGCTAACACAATCAATTCCAAGAAATACATCGGGACGTGGCATGCAAAGGTCGTCGAAAAGCGACGGCTCAAGTGTTGCATCATTCTCACAACCAGCATAAACAAGCCGGAAATCAATATCAGTTCCCTCACCTTGAGCTTTCTTTATTGCCCTTACGATTGGTGCCACCTTGACAAAGTTGGGTCGGGCACCAGCTACAATGCATATATTCCGCATGGCAAATTTGCTTTTTTCATTAATATTTTGACAAAGGTAACGATTTTTAAATTATCGGCAATACGTTTACACGCGTTTTT
>CAMTJK010000202.1 GCA_947072805.1 uncultured Prevotella sp. | reverse complement strand
GACTATCAGCGCTCCCTATTTGAGAGTAAAATCGCTCATTTTCGCGTCGTAGGTTTCAAATCGAGGTTTGGGTGCCGATTAACACACGTTAAAGTAAACATTTTTCATAAAAGTAAATAAATGTTATACGTATTGCATCGTAAGCAGACCTTTAGCAATCTCATTTTCTTTGTTGTCTCATCAAAATCGTTTAACTTTGCAGCGTTTATCGATAAGTACATTATTATAATATAAATAAGAAAATTCTCATACCACTCGCCGTGCTGATAAAGGCAACAGAATAGAATACCTATGAAACAAAAGATCATGTCTATCGCTGTGGCTGTGATTACAACGGGAACTGGCTGCCGGTGAAAGATGCCGACAAATACACTACCGACAAAGGCAGCGCGAACACCGTGAACTTCACTCCCGTCAAAACCACAGGCCTGAAACTCGAGGTTGTTCTGCCCGACGATAATTCTGCCGGTATATACGAGTGGTCGGTAAGATAATCAGATACATCATCAAAATCAAAAATAGTTACTATGAATAAGAAATTTATGCTTTTGGCGTTAGCATTGCTGCCCCTTATGTGCGCAGCAACGCTAAATGCTGCCAAAAAGAGCGTGGTGTGGGATAACGTTGCACACCTCTATAATCAGAGAAGAGTCATTGACGTGACAAAAGTAGTGTTCTCCGACACTGCGACAACACTTTTCGCAAAGATAGAATATGATCCGGATGGAAAAATCCGCATCGGCAAGAAAGCTTCAATCTGCGACATCGAAGGCAACAAGTACACAATGAAGTCTGCCGAAGGAATTGTTCCTGGCAAGTGGACAGCCATGCCGTCTTCCGGAGTGCTTGATATCGTGCTCAACTTCGAGCCTATGCCGAAAGGAACCGAGCAATTGGATTTCATAGAGGGTGAATCGGAAAACGATTGGAAGATATTCGGCATACACAATGCTAAGAAACCGCTCACCACAGGCGTTCCAAAAGGTGCTAAAGACATAAAAAAAGGCGGCAACGAAGTGCTTCCAGCTACAAAATACAGCCCCGGCAAGTCTGTCATAAGATGCAAAGTGTACGGTCATCGCCCTATAATGAAGACGTCGATGAGCGGCTCTTACAGTTTAATCAGCAGCAAAAGTCAGCAAGAAATCAATGTCCCCTTGAACAACGACGGTACTGCCGTGATAGAAATAGAGCCGGAATGTCCTGTCATGGTTGATATCGGAATAGAAGGAATAAACTTCGTCCGCCTTGCCGTAGTGCCGGGTGAGGATATCAGTTTTTCCATGGACATGTCGGATGGCGCCATCTTCGACATTACAGGCACGTTACCACGCACGCAGCAAGAGCTAAACGACAAAGCCCTTAGACAGAAAGCTATGAAATATGACTACAAAGCCATAGTGAAAAACCTTAAAGGCAAAACGGAAAAAGAAATATGGGCTTTCCTTGACAACACGCTGCGCTCACAGAAAGAGTTTTTAAACTCTCTCGACATAACGGATGCGGCAAAGGATATATTTAGAATGGATGCCGAAGAGGAATATCTACAATGGCGACAGAACTTCGAACGCCGATGGTTCTTAGCCAACATGGAAGCGTCTGGCACGAAAATCAGGACCGAGGAAGAGTTCAAGAAGTTCTGCGACCTGATAAAAATGGATTATCCGAAGTACGACCCCAAAACTCTTCCCGAGTTGGAATGTCTGGAATCGGAGAGTGCCCTGTTCTCCAACGTGCTCTGCCACTGTTACCGCTTACACGTGGAGTCTGACATAAAGAACGACTACAATCGTCAGTTGGCTATGATTGCGACCAACATCCGCGCGGGAGGCATAGTCTACGGCGACATAAACACCCTGGTAACTGCACCGGAACTGAAACAACTGCTTGCCAATATCGCTGAAAAAGAAAGGAAAATAGCAGCAGAAATGGACAAGTCGGGAAACATCTTCTACAAGAAATACGACGACGTGGCACCGGCAGACATCCTCGCTACCATCCTGAAGAAACACGAGGGCAAAGCGGTGTTTGTAGATATTTGGGCTACGTGGTGCGGTCCGTGCCGCAGAGGTCATGAGCAGATGAAGCCGCTGAAGGAGGAAATGAAAGGCAAGGACGTGGTATTCGTATATATCACCTCTCCGTCATCACCTATCGACAAGTGGAAGCAGATGATAGATCTCATTCCTGGCGAGCACTACTATCTCACATACGAACAGTATTCGCACATACTGAATACCTACGAGTCGGATGGAATACCCACCTACCTGCTGTTCGACAGAAAGGGTAATCTATCATTCAAGAAAATAGGAGGCGCGGCTAACAGTATATTCAAGGCTGAAATAGAAAAAGCCATGAAATAAGACAAAACGAATCGGAACAAAACGAACGTTTTGGGATAAAAAGGTTACCTTTGCACAGCAATATAACCAAACACGACTATTAATTATGGAAACAGGAAACAAGGCTCCGGAGATATTGGGGCGCGACCAGAACGGAAACGAAATCAGACTGAGTGACTACAAGGGCAAGAAGCTCGTACTTTATTTTTATCCGAAAGATCTCACCTCCGGCTGCACGCAGCAGGCATGCAATCTGCGCGACAACTACAAGGAACTGCGGGAGGCAGGATATGAAGTGCTGGGCGTGAGCGTGGATAACGAGGCACAGCACCGCAAGTTCATAGAGCGTCAGCAACTGCCATTCTCACTGATTGCCGACACCGAGCACGCTCTCGTGGAGGCTTTCGGCGTATGGGGCGAGAAGAAAATGTACGGCAGAACATACTTCGGAACATTCCGCACCACGTTCATCATCAACGAGGAAGGCATAGTGGAACGCATCATCGGACCTAAGGAAATAAAGGTAAAGGAGCATGCTTCACAAATTCTCGATTAACAATAAACTTGATTCCTATAAATAATAATGGCGGGATTGGTCCAACAATCTCGCCATTATTGTTTTATATCGCCCCTATGCGCACCATCCTGCTTCCCGTTTCATCTCGGCATAGCCCGCGTATATCCTTGGCAGTAACCACAAACGAGGAATGAAGGCGTTGCCTTTACCTGCGATGTGTTATTCTGCATGATTATTATGATTGTCTTGGTAAATTGTTTTCTTTCCGTTCACTATATAAAAGCAACCGTTTTTCATCTTTGTCACACGGTGTCCGAAGAGGTCGTAAACACCTTTGACTGTACGGCATGGTCCGGAACCCTGCACAATGTCCCTTATCGCATTGTCCTCATCGTCCTTCTGCCAAGCCCACCCCATGCCACGCTCGGCAAGGATACTGCCTTTCTTGCCAAGCAGGAAATCTGTTTCGGGCAGCACTCCGCCTGCAAGGCGCGCAACGAAAAGCAGGGAAGGGTCATTGCTTACAAACATAGATGCCGACAGTTCGAACGCCGAATCAGCCGGAGCAAACGAGTTATTGATTAGTGTAGAGGTGTTTTTATCGCAGTTTATCAGGTGACCACCTTTTGATGCGTCTCTGAAAGTCCACGATACGTTGTTTACGAGAGTATGATTGTAGCCTGCCACATCGACAGCCTCGTTGGTATTCTTCCTGTTCACCATGTTATAGTTCGACTTGTTCCTCCACGATGTGTTGTTCTCCCATTTGTTTCCGGCGAGATGATGGTTTGAATAAAAGCCATGCGCCTTGTTGCGATAGGCTATGCAGTGGTGAACATAATGCGAGGGACACACCTCGGGGCACTTCGTGGCGCCATCCGACATACCCCATCCTCCGGCTTTAAATCCGTTTCCGTCGCCCGCACCCGTAAATGTCTGCGTATCCTTAGGGTCCGACGTGGGGCGATAACCGTTGAAGAATGCCATGCAATGGTCTATTTCCACCGGTGCCGCACACGAGATGAGGTCGAAGCCGTCATCAGAATTGCGCCACGCCCTGCATCTTCTGAACACATTGCCCACATCGTAGGTGTGTGATACGTGACAACCGAAGCCATCCACATTGCCGCCGTATGTGCCTTCCGAATAGTTGTCGTAGTTATTGTATGCGTCGCAGTCCACCACAAGATTATAAGAGCCTCGCGTCTGATAATAACCTATAGCCATTCCGTCGTGCATGGCAATATCTTCCACTATGCAATATGAGCCCTTGCGCGCGCTGATACACTCCGACTGCGTGTGTCCGGTGATGCGTACAGGCACTCCTACTATGTCGAAGTTGCGGAGATGAATGTAATCGGCTCCAAGGTAGAACGCTCCGAAACGGTATTGACCGTCGAGTTGCAATGCGGAAAAGTCGAATACGGGACGCTCGCCCGGGTAGCCCATATAGCATGTTCGGCGCGATGCCGAACCTGCCTTTTCGAGAGCAAAGACGTAGGCATACACGCCATCGTATTTCATCACCTGTTCGTCGGTTACTTTATATGTTCCTCCACGGAAATATATCGTGTCACCGGCAACCGATTTCTTGTAAGCCGCCGGCAGCGTAGCCAGTGGCGAGTCGATGGTTCCGTCGGCAACGTCACTGCCGTCGGGCGCAACGTAAATGACTTTTGCCTTTACCGTTGTCGCTATCGACAGCAACAATACAGCAATACACAAAAAAACGTTTTTCATATCCCATTGTTTTAGTTAGCAATATAGTATATCAAATTTGCAAATCTTTTACAAAGATTCTGCCAGCGAGAGCAATACAAGCTTGCTTGTAAATTGCCGAGTGCAG
>CAMTJK010000201.1 GCA_947072805.1 uncultured Prevotella sp. | reverse complement strand
GCTTGTCGTTCGCCGATATGCGCAACCTGACGGAAGAGAATATCCGCACCTACTTTGATGAACACGAGTGGATAAACATCAACCGCCAGAAGACGGGTGTGGTGTCCAACATCCGTATGCTCGACATAGCGAAGCGCATCATCGACAAATACCGTGGGCTGTGCGGGGACGGCAGGATATTCCCCGTACCCCACTATAACACGTGTCTTGCCGGAATCCGGACCGTCGCCAAGCGTTGCGGTATCACCAAGCATATTACATGGCATCAAAGCCGCCATACGGCCGCCACGACGGTGTTCCTCTCCAACGGCGTACCTATCGAAACGGTCAGTTCCATGCTGGGACACAAGAGCATAAAGACAACGCAGATATACGCGAAAATAACCAAAGAGAAGCTCAATCAAGACATGGAGAACCTTGCCGCGAGATTGAACCAAATCGAGGAATTTGCAGGTTGTACCATCTAAAACAGAGAAGCCATGAAACGTGACATAATCATCATTGAGGACAAGGCGGTCAGCGTAACCGGTAACGATGTATGGATGACCGCCGGAGAAATCGCCGGACTGTTCCACACAGGTGTCCCGGCAGTGAACGCCGCCATTAAAGCCATCCTCAAAGCGGACGTGTTGAGTGACTACGAGGTATGCCGCTACATTCAACTTGAAAACGGTCTGTATGCGGATGTTTACTCGCTTGAGATCATCATCCCCGTCGCTTTCAGATTGAACACCTACTGCACGCACGTGTTCCGCACGTGGCTGGTGTGTAAAGCTCTCTCGAAAGAAAAGCGACAGGCATACGTGATGTTCATACAGAACGGGAAAGCCGGGTATTGCTGAACACGCATACGTGCCAACAAAAAGGAAACGGACAGCCTAATTTGAGTTGTCCGTTTCCTTTTTGTTCGTTTTCATGCTTCCTTTATTCTATTGGCTTGCGGTAATTCGCCTCCAGCAGTTCACGCAATCCCGATTCGGGGTAAAGCACTTTTCCTCCTAAAAGGATGAAGGGCAACACCCTGTTGTTGCGGTATTCCTGCAAGGTACGGCGGCTCACACGGAGCAACTCCGCCACCTCCCTGTCCGTCAGGTAACGTTCCCCGTCCAGCGGCGGACGGTAGTTTTCCAAAAATGCGGAGAGCCATTTAGAGCCTTTGCGCATATTCTGCACCACGGTGGCAAGCGGCTCGTCCTCCAGTGTAAAAACATTGTTGTTCTCGTTCATCATGACTTTGGATTCAGTGGGTGAATAACAAGATTATCTGCCGCCGGGATAGAGCGTACCGATAAGCGGAATCAGCCTCTTGACTTCTTCCTGCTTGTAATAGAACCTGCGGTTTATCTGCGAGTAGCCGATAAGCCGTTTGTCGCGTAACGTCTGCAACGTGCGCGGGCTGATTCTCAACTGCCCGCAGACTTCCTCGCCCGTGAGCCATCTTTCCAGCCGCCCTCCGTCGTTCTTGCGCTTCAGGGCGGCAACCTTCTCCGAGAGGGCATTGAAGGACGCCAACATCATCTCGAAGGTCTTTTTCTCGATAGATACAATTTCCATATTCAAAACATTTCTGGTTTGCCGCAAAGGTAACGCCATCCTCATGAACGCATATCGTTTCCCACTGAAAGGCTGTATGTTGCGCCATCTGTCCGGGTTACGGAGCCATTTCCGATAAAAATCTTACGTGAGACACGTAGTGAGCTGTTAAAGCCCCTTTTGTTTATTGCCGAATTTTGCCGCAGAAACCAAAAGAAAGGACTGAATATGAAAGTAATAACGATGGAAAGTTCCGTCTTCACCGCATTGACGGAACAGATAGCCGAGATAGCGGCACACGTGCGTGCCGTTTCCGGCGAAAGAAAGGAAAAATCCGCAGACAGGTTGCTCACCACCCGTGAGGCGGCGCACCTGCTGAATGTGAGTACCCGCACCCTCCAGCGTATGCGCAGCGAGCATCGCATCGGCTATGTGGTGCTGCGCGGCAAGTGCCGCTACCGCCAGTCTGAAATCGACCGCCTGCTTGCGGACTGCACCGTCATGGAAGACGCGGCGACACCGACGGAAATGAAACGCAACCATACGCTGCGCACGGGAGGCGGCAAACCCAAAGGAAGGAGGACGTGACGTATGGAACTGCTTACCCGAAACAATTTCGAGAGCTGGATGCAGAAACTGGTTGAACGGCTCGACCGTCAGGACGAACTGCTGCTCTCCTTGCAACCGTCCGGCAAAACCCCAAACCCGATGGAACGTATCAGGATGTTCGACAACCAAGACCTCTGTATGCTGCTCCAGATCAGCAAGCGCACCCTACAACGCTACCGCAGCATCGGCGCGTTGCCGTATAAGACGCTCGGCAAAAAGACCTATTACAGCGAGGAGGACGTGCTGACGTTCCTTTCCGGACACGTAAAGGACTTCAAAAAAGAAGATATAGCCTTCTACAAGGCTCGTATCCATAATTTCTTTCAAAAATAACCCATTAAAACATTTTTCAAATGGCAAAGAAAAAAAGTGAAAAGGACGTGCTGATAGTCCGTGACGAGAAGACGGGCGAAATCAGCGTGGTAGCCGGGCTGGATGCCGACGGTTCCCCCAAGCGTACCCCCGCGAAAGCGGAGAACGCGCAGAGTTTCCTGCAATTCGACCGCCACGGCGATGTGCTGGACAACTTCTTCAAAAACTTCTTCCGGCAGTGCAAGGAACCCAGCCGCTTCGGTTTCTACCGTGTCGCGGCAGACCAAGCCGACAAACTGATGGAGGTGATGAAAGACCTGCTGAAAGACCCCGAAGCCAACAAGGAACTGCTTGCGCCCCACAAGGTGGACACTTCCGGCTACGAAAAGCAGGTGAAGGAAGAACAGACCGCCGAAAAGACGGAGCAGACGGAACAAAAGCAGGAAGAGCAGCCCAAAGAAAAACAAGAACAGGAAGAAATGGAAAAGAAGCAGGAACAGAATCAGGAAAGCCCGCAACAACAGGCACAGGGCAGACGGGGCTACCAGCCCATCGACGAGAGCAAAATCAACTGGCAGGAGTTGGAAGAGAAATGGGGCGTGAAACGTGACGACCTTGAAAAGTCCGGTGACCTTCAGAAGATGCTCAACTACGGCAAATCCGACTTGGTAAAGGTGTCGCCCAAGTTTGGCGGCGAGGCTTTTGAACTGGACGCCCGCCTTTCCTTTAAGAAAGACGGTGAAGGCAATGTCAGCCTCGTGCCGCACTTCATCCGCAAGGAGCAGAAACTCGACGAGTACAAGGAACACAAGTTTTCGGACGAAGACCGTAAGAACCTGCGCGAAACGGGCAATCTCGGCAGGGTCGTGGACATCGTGGACAAGGAAACGGGTGAAATCATCCCCTCGTTCATCAGCATAGACCGCAAGACAAATGAAATCACGGACATACCAGCAAACAAAGTGCGCATACCGGAGCGCATCGGAAAGACGGAAATCACCAAACAGGAACAGGATATGCTGCGTGCCGGGCTGCCCGTGCGCGACAAACTTATTGAGCGCAACGACGGCAGGAAATTCGTCACCACTCTTCAAGTGAATGTAGAGCAGCGAGGCGTGGAGTTCGTACCGGGAACCGGCAGGTCGCCGCGTACTGCCCAGACGCAGGAAGCCAAGAACAATCTCACACAAGGACAGGCTCAGGGCATGGAAAATTCCGCAGCCCCACAGAAAGAGCAACGCCGCAACACGTGGACGAACGCCGACGGCAGCATCCGCCCCATCAGCAAATGGAGCGGCATGAACTTCACCGACCAGCAGAAAGCCGATTATGCAGCGGGTAAGGCGATAAAGCTGGAGAACGTGACAGACAAACAGGGTTTCCATGCCACGATGTATATCAAGTTCAACCCGGAGAAGGGTCGTCCTTATCGCTACGACACCAATCCTGACAACGCACAGAAGGTAGCCCCCTCCAACGAAAGCCGCACACAGGTGGCGGTGAACAGCGAGGGCAAGACCAACGAGGCGACCAAGAACCTGAAAGAGCCGTTGCAGAAGGGACAGACCGCTCCGAAGGACGACAAACAGCAACAGCAGCAGGAGAAACCACAGAAGAAAAACAACAAGGGCATGAAGATGTAATCTCCCGTGTCCACCACTAAATCCAAAATAGAATCCAAAGTATCACTAAAAAGTAAGAAAACATGAAGACAATCATTGCAGAAAAGCCATCCGTGGCACGTGAAATCGCCCGCATCGTGGGCGCGACAAAAAGAGAGGAAGGATATTTCGAGGGAGGCGGCTATGCCGTGACATGGGCATTCGGACACCTCGTCCAGCTTGCCATGCCCGACGGCTACGGCATACGTGGTTTCGTCCGTGGTAACCTGCCCGTCATCCCCGGAACCTTCACGCTCATTCCCCGTCAGGAAAAGACAGAGAAAGGCTACAAGTCCGACAGCGGCGTGGTGTCGCAGATAAAAATCATCGCCCGTCTTTTCAAGGAAAGCGAGCAGATCATCGTGGCGACCGATGCCGGACGCGAAGGTGAGCTTATCTTCCGCTACCTCTACCACTATATCGGATGTACCACTCCTTTCGTGCGCCTTTGGATAAGCTCGCTTACCGACAAGGCTATCCGTGAGGGACTGCGCAACCTCGAAGCGGGCGACAAATACGACAACCTCTACCTTGCCGCCAAAGCACGGAGCGAATCCGACTGGCTTGTGGGCATCAACGGCACGCAGGCACTCTCCATCGCCGC
>CAMTJK010000200.1 GCA_947072805.1 uncultured Prevotella sp. | reverse complement strand
CAAAACGCGTAACTTGCTGACTATCAGCGCTCCCTATTTGAGAGTAAAATCGCTCTTTTTCGCGTCGTAGGTTTCAAATCGAGGTTTGGGTGCCGATTAACACACGTTAAAGTAAACATTTTTCATAAAAGTAAATAAATGTTATACGTATTGCATCGTAAGCAGACCTTTAGCAATCTCATTTTCTTTGTTGTCTCATCAAAATCGTTTAACTTTGCAGCGTTTATCGATAAGTACATTATTATAATATAAATAAGAAAATTCTCATACCACTCGCCGTGCTGATAAAGGCAACAGAATAGAATACCTATGAAACAAAAGATCATGTCTATCGCTGTGGCTGTGATTACAACGGGAACTGGCTGCCGGTGAAAGATGCCGACAAATACACTACCGACAAAGGCAGCGCGAACACCGTGAACTTCACTCCCGTCAAAACCACAGGCCTGAAACTCGAGGTTGTTCTGCCCGACGATAATTCTGCCGGTATATACGAGTGGTCGGTAAGATAATCAGATACATCATCAAAATCAAAAATAGTTACTATGAATAAGAAATTTATGCTTTTGGCGTTAGCATTGCTGCCCCTTATGTGCGCAGCAACGCTAAATGCTGCCAAAAAGAGCGTGGTGTGGGATAACGTTGCACACCTCTATAATCAGAGAAGAGTCATTGACGTGACAAAAGTAGTGTTCTCCGACACTGCGACAACACTTTTCGCAAAGATAGAATATGATCCGGATGGAAAAATCCGCATCGGCAAGAAAGCTTCAATCTGCGACATCGAAGGCAACAAGTACACAATGAAGTCTGCCGAAGGAATTGTTCCTGGCAAGTGGACAGCCATGCCGTCTTCCGGAGTGCTTGATATCGTGCTCAACTTCGAGCCTATGCCGAAAGGAACCGAGCAATTGGATTTCATAGAGGGTGAATCGGAAAACGATTGGAAGATATTCGGCATACACAATGCTAAGAAACCGCTCACCACAGGCGTTCCAAAAGGTGCTAAAGACATAAAAAAAGGCGGCAACGAAGTGCTTCCAGCTACAAAATACAGCCCCGGCAAGTCTGTCATAAGATGCAAAGTGTACGGTCATCGCCCTATAATGAAGACGTCGATGAGCGGCTCTTACAGTTTAATCAGCAGCAAAAGTCAGCAAGAAATCAATGTCCCCTTGAACAACGACGGTACTGCCGTGATAGAAATAGAGCCGGAATGTCCTGTCATGGTTGATATCGGAATAGAAGGAATAAACTTCGTCCGCCTTGCCGTAGTGCCGGGTGAGGATATCAGTTTTTCCATGGACATGTCGGATGGCGCCATCTTCGACATTACAGGCACGTTACCACGCACGCAGCAAGAGCTAAACGACAAAGCCCTTAGACAGAAAGCTATGAAATATGACTACAAAGCCATAGTGAAAAACCTTAAAGGCAAAACGGAAAAAGAAATATGGGCTTTCCTTGACAACACGCTGCGCTCACAGAAAGAGTTTTTAAACTCTCTCGACATAACGGATGCGGCAAAGGATATATTTAGAATGGATGCCGAAGAGGAATATCTACAATGGCGACAGAACTTCGAACGCCGATGGTTCTTAGCCAACATGGAAGCGTCTGGCACGAAAATCAGGACCGAGGAAGAGTTCAAGAAGTTCTGCGACCTGATAAAAATGGATTATCCGAAGTACGACCCCAAAACTCTTCCCGAGTTGGAATGTCTGGAATCGGAGAGTGCCCTGTTCTCCAACGTGCTCTGCCACTGTTACCGCTTACACGTGGAGTCTGACATAAAGAACGACTACAATCGTCAGTTGGCTATGATTGCGACCAACATCCGCGCGGGAGGCATAGTCTACGGCGACATAAACACCCTGGTAACTGCACCGGAACTGAAACAACTGCTTGCCAATATCGCTGAAAAAGAAAGGAAAATAGCAGCAGAAATGGACAAGTCGGGAAACATCTTCTACAAGAAATACGACGACGTGGCACCGGCAGACATCCTCGCTACCATCCTGAAGAAACACGAGGGCAAAGCGGTGTTTGTAGATATTTGGGCTACGTGGTGCGGTCCGTGCCGCAGAGGTCATGAGCAGATGAAGCCGCTGAAGGAGGAAATGAAAGGCAAGGACGTGGTATTCGTATATATCACCTCTCCGTCATCACCTATCGACAAGTGGAAGCAGATGATAGATCTCATTCCTGGCGAGCACTACTATCTCACATACGAACAGTATTCGCACATACTGAATACCTACGAGTCGGATGGAATACCCACCTACCTGCTGTTCGACAGAAAGGGTAATCTATCATTCAAGAAAATAGGAGGCGCGGCTAACAGTATATTCAAGGCTGAAATAGAAAAAGCCATGAAATAAGACAAAACGAATCGGAACAAAACGAACGTTTTGGGATAAAAAGGTTACCTTTGCACAGCAATATAACCAAACACGACTATTAATTATGGAAACAGGAAACAAGGCTCCGGAGATATTGGGGCGCGACCAGAACGGAAACGAAATCAGACTGAGTGACTACAAGGGCAAGAAGCTCGTACTTTATTTTTATCCGAAAGATCTCACCTCCGGCTGCACGCAGCAGGCATGCAATCTGCGCGACAACTACAAGGAACTGCGGGAGGCAGGATATGAAGTGCTGGGCGTGAGCGTGGATAACGAGGCACAGCACCGCAAGTTCATAGAGCGTCAGCAACTGCCATTCTCACTGATTGCCGACACCGAGCACGCTCTCGTGGAGGCTTTCGGCGTATGGGGCGAGAAGAAAATGTACGGCAGAACATACTTCGGAACATTCCGCACCACGTTCATCATCAACGAGGAAGGCATAGTGGAACGCATCATCGGACCTAAGGAAATAAAGGTAAAGGAGCATGCTTCACAAATTCTCGATTAACAATAAACTTGATTCCTATAAATAATAATGGCGGGATTGGTCCAACAATCTCGCCATTATTGTTTTATATCGCCCCTATGCGCACCATCCTGCTTCCCGTTTCATCTCGGCATAGCCCGCGTATATCCTTGGCAGTAACCACAAACGAGGAATGAAGGCGTTGCCTTTACCTGCGATGTGTTATTCTGCATGATTATTATGATTGTCTTGGTAAATTGTTTTCTTTCCGTTCACTATATAAAAGCAACCGTTTTTCATCTTTGTCACACGGTGTCCGAAGAGGTCGTAAACACCTTTGACTGTACGGCATGGTCCGGAACCCTGCACAATGTCCCTTATCGCATTGTCCTCATCGTCCTTCTGCCAAGCCCACCCCATGCCACGCTCGGCAAGGATACTGCCTTTCTTGCCAAGCAGGAAATCTGTTTCGGGCAGCACTCCGCCTGCAAGGCGCGCAACGAAAAGCAGGGAAGGGTCATTGCTTACAAACATAGATGCCGACAGTTCGAACGCCGAATCAGCCGGAGCAAACGAGTTATTGATTAGTGTAGAGGTGTTTTTATCGCAGTTTATCAGGTGACCACCTTTTGATGCGTCTCTGAAAGTCCACGATACGTTGTTTACGAGAGTATGATTGTAGCCTGCCACATCGACAGCCTCGTTGGTATTCTTCCTGTTCACCATGTTATAGTTCGACTTGTTCCTCCACGATGTGTTGTTCTCCCATTTGTTTCCGGCGAGATGATGGTTTGAATAAAAGCCATGCGCCTTGTTGCGATAGGCTATGCAGTGGTGAACATAATGCGAGGGACACACCTCGGGGCACTTCGTGGCGCCATCCGACATACCCCATCCTCCGGCTTTAAATCCGTTTCCGTCGCCCGCACCCGTAAATGTCTGCGTATCCTTAGGGTCCGACGTGGGGCGATAACCGTTGAAGAATGCCATGCAATGGTCTATTTCCACCGGTGCCGCACACGAGATGAGGTCGAAGCCGTCATCAGAATTGCGCCACGCCCTGCATCTTCTGAACACATTGCCCACATCGTAGGTGTGTGATACGTGACAACCGAAGCCATCCACATTGCCGCCGTATGTGCCTTCCGAATAGTTGTCGTAGTTATTGTATGCGTCGCAGTCCACCACAAGATTATAAGAGCCTCGCGTCTGATAATAACCTATAGCCATTCCGTCGTGCATGGCAATATCTTCCACTATGCAATATGAGCCCTTGCGCGCGCTGATACACTCCGACTGCGTGTGTCCGGTGATGCGTACAGGCACTCCTACTATGTCGAAGTTGCGGAGATGAATGTAATCGGCTCCAAGGTAGAACGCTCCGAAACGGTATTGACCGTCGAGTTGCAATGCGGAAAAGTCGAATACGGGACGCTCGCCCGGGTAGCCCATATAGCATGTTCGGCGCGATGCCGAACCTGCCTTTTCGAGAGCAAAGACGTAGGCATACACGCCATCGTATTTCATCACCTGTTCGTCGGTTACTTTATATGTTCCTCCACGGAAATATATCGTGTCACCGGCAACCGATTTCTTGTAAGCCGCCGGCAGCGTAGCCAGTGGCGAGTCGATGGTTCCGTCGGCAACGTCACTGCCGTCGGGCGCAACGTAAATGACTTTTGCCTTTACCGTTGTCGCTATCGACAGCAACAATACAGCAATACACAAAAAAACGTTTTTCATATCCCATTGTTTTAGTTAGCAATATAGTATATCAAATTTGCAAATCTTTTACAAAGATTCTGCCAGCGAGAGCAATACAAGCTTGCTTGTAAATTGCCGAGTGCAGCAA
>CAMTJK010000199.1 GCA_947072805.1 uncultured Prevotella sp. | reverse complement strand
GTATTATTTCGCAAAACGCGTAACTCGCTGACTATCAGCGCTCCCTATTTGAGAGCAAAAACGCTCATTTTCGCGTCGTAGGTTACAAATCGAGGTTCGGGTGCCGATTAACACACGTTAAAGTAAACATTTTTCATAAAAGTAAACAAATGTTATACACATTATATCGCACTATAAAAAAATGAGGATTTTGGCAGAATTTTTTGATGAATTATGATGAACTATTTGCGTCAAATTTTCGGCGGACAGAGGCAGATATGACAAGGGCTTCACTACATACACCATCCGTCTACAGAACGATACGCGATGATTGTACCTTAAAAGTTATTTGATTTCAAGACATGACGTTAATTATCCGTAAATAGGAAAGTGAAAAAATATGATGTTTGGAAACATTTTATTACTTTTGATACGATTATATAAACAAAACAACAGACCATGAACAGGATAAAAGAAGCGGCTATCATAGCCCTGGGAATAATGGTGCTCGGCTTCAGCATAAAGGCGGGCATAGACAATGTAGTGAACAAAGACAGAAAAGTAACCGTGAAAGGGCTCGCCGAAAAGGAGGTGGAGGCCGACAAGGTGACATGGCCCATACAGACAAAACAGCTGGGCAACGACCTGCCGCAGCTCTACAGCAGCATCAACGAGACTACACTCAAGGTAAAAAACTTCCTGATACAGAACGGAATAAAGGAGGAGGAAATAAGCATAAACGCACCCGTGGTGAAAGACCTCAACGCCGACGTGTACAGCAACAATCAAAGGAGCTACAGATATATCATAACCTCGAACCTCACCGTGACTTCACGCAACGTGAAACTCGTACGTAGCATAATAGCAAGACAGGGAGAACTGCTGAAGCAGGGTGTGGCAGTGGTGAACGACGACTACGGAAGCAACGTGTCGTACGAGTATGTGTCGTTCCAGAATATGAAGCCCGAAATGATGCAGGAGGCCATAAAGAACGCGGAAAAGACAGCACAGCAGTTTGCAGAAAACAGCAAGAGCAAACTGAACAAGATAATGACCGCCGACCAAGGGCAGTTTTCGATAGACGACCGCGACAGCAATACACCATATATAAAAAAGGTACGCGTGGTGACTACCGTTACCTACTCGCTGAAGGACTGACATAAAGCTGAAACGGAACGCACAGAAAACAACAGAATATACAACCTATTAGTACACACATAAAATAATAACACACGATGAACAGATTTATCCTTATGCTGCTGCTCGCCTTGCCAATGGTTTTTGCAGCCTGCGACGACGATGATTACGATGACTATCATCCACAATACCATAACAACGGCAGCGGAAACGGAAACGGCAGCGGAAACAGCAACGAGCTGAATCAATATGAGAAGGAGCTGGTGGGCAGCTATGTGTCTGACGACGATCCTAACAACCCGTTCTACCTCGTACTCAACAGCGACAGAAGCGGCAACTTCCGCTCGGTGAGCAACGGCAACACCACGGGCGACGAATTTACATGGCGTGCCACAAGCAACACACTCACCGTACTATACAACAGCGACCAAACCTATGCCGACATGGAGTACTACTATGCCGACAACCACCTTTATGTGGACGGCATACCACTTGTGCCATACAACGGCGAAGACAACGGCAACGGGCAGACACAGAGCGTGCTCGTAAGACAATGGCAGGGCACCATAAACGGATATTACGCCGCCGTATGGGAAGAGCCCGAGGGTGAATACGGAACGATATGGGAGTTTACCGCCGACGGCAAGGGATGCCAGCTTGACTACGACATCAGCTCGCCCAAGACAGATTTCGCTTACACACCGTTCTCATGGACACAGAGCGCCGAAACAATAACCATAACATACCAGACGGACAGCAAGCTCTCGGCAGTACGCATATCCGACTACGCCTTGACAAGCGAGAACTTCACCGGTACCATGGCTTATGGCGACAAAAACTTCACGTTTGCATTCAAGGGCGTGACGGGATTCGACTGGTCGCCTTACATGGGCAACACCGGAACAAAGGCTGCGGCAGTGCAGACACTGTCGATGCTGCGGCAGAAAGGCAGCGGCATGTCACGTCGGGGCATCTTCATGAATGTGACGAAATAGGACGCCACCGTGCCTTTTCTATATCAAGAAAGGAGGCTATTTACATCTTTTTGAGCGCAGAACGCAGATAGTTTGACCAAATTATTGTAATTTTGCCGCCGAAATAAATCAAAGTGTATAAAAAACATGAGTCACAATTTATTAAAAGGCAAGCGCGGAATAATCTTCGGCGCACTCAACGAAGAATCGATCGCATGGAAAGTTGCTGTGAAAGCAGTTGAAGAAGGTGCGACAATAACCCTTAGCAACACACCCATGGCACTGCGCATGGGAGAACTCGACGCTCTGAGCAAACAGCTTAACGCACCTGTAATAGCAGCCGACGCAACAAGCGTGGACGACTTGAACAAGGTATTTGAAGAATCAGTAAAACTATTAGGCGGCAAGATAGACTTCGTTCTGCACTCCATAGGAATGAGCCCGAATGTACGCAAACACCGCACATACGACGACCTAGACTACAACTACCTGCAAAAGACACTTGACATCTCGGCAATATCTTTCCACAAGATGCTCCAGGTGGCAAAGAAGCAGGATGCTATAGCCGAATACGGCTCTGTAGTGGCTCTCACATACGTAGCATCGCAGCGCACATTCTTCGGATATAACGACATGGCTGACGCAAAGAGCATGCTCGAGAGCATAGCACGCAGCTTCGGATACATCTACGGACGCGAAAAGAACGTACGCGTAAACACCATATCGCAGTCGCCAACAGCCACCACCGCAGGCAAGGGTATCAAGGACATGGACAACATGATGGACTTTGCAAGCAAAATGTCGCCGCTCGGAAATGCCAGCGCTGAAGAGTGTGCCAACTATTGCGTGATAATGTTCTCTGACTTCACACGCAAGGTAACCATGCAGAACCTATTCCACGACGGCGGCTTCTCGTCAATGGGAATGAGCCTGAGGGCCATGAACCAGTACGCAAAGGACCTCGCTCCATACGAGGACGAAAACGGTAACATCATATACGGATAATCCAAACAATACGTATGGAACGACCAAAACCATGAGACAATATCAGCCAAAGAGGCACTGACTACATGATGACCTCACCGAGGGGGTAAATACATCAATAGCTGCTGCCAACGCCAAACTGAATATTTTCTGTATTCTACAGGGTTGTCCCATCATATTATACAAAGGTAAAAGACTCTTCGACTACACCTTATCATATAGGGCATAATCGAAGAGCCTTTTTTATATAGCACAATCAAAGACGAACGATTTCTTCCCAAAACAGCAAATAACGGCTCAGTAGCAAAAAGGTGTGGGTATAAATAAAAAATGTTATCTTTGCATTCATATGGAAACAAATATATTAGAACAATTGGCGAGCCTTGTACTGCCCAAAGAAATACTTGAACGCTTTGTGATAGTTAAAATAGAAACAGACGAGCGGGATATCGATGCCATGTCAATGACGATTTATTTAGATGAACGTATGAATACGTCGTATCAAGAGAGTGAAGAATATGAGTCACTTGGGTTTATGGATGCCGTATCTGTCACCGACTTCCCGATTAGAGACCATAAGGTAGTCTTAAAATTACGACGTCGTAGATGGAAGAACAAGCAAACAGGAGAGAGCTTTGTGGAACGAATCAGCGTAACAGAGAAAGGGACCCGCTACTCAAAAGAGTTTGCGGCTTTTTTAAAAGAGACGTATGGAGACATCCCCGGTGACTTGCCGTACGCTTGAGGAGTTTTATCATATAGACGGGCATTTGTTTGAGAAGCAATACAAAGAGTCATTAAGTGGCTTTCGCAGATGGGAGCAATTGGACCATGCAGAAGAATGGTTGCTGTTTGCCGATAACATAGGCCCTCGTTTGGCTATTGATGAATCGTCACTATCCAACGGAGAGTTGTACACCTTCATAACCAACAGAGACGCCCGTACACGAGAACAGAGTCTGGTCGCCGTTGTTGCCGGGACAAGGTCGGAAGATATCATAGATGTTTTAAATTTGATTGACGAGGACAAGCGCAACCAAGTGGAGGAGGTTACGCTGGACCTGTCGGATTCAATGCGTAAAATTGTACGCACAGCGTTCCCGAGAGCATGTCGCGTTATAGACAGATTCCACATACAGAAATTAGCCTGTGATGCCGTACAAGAACTTCGTATCAAGCATCGTTGGGATGCTATACAACAGTGCAATGACGAAATGGAAGAAGCTAAACTTTCGGGTAAACCGTATGAACCTTTTCGTTATTCCAATGGCGATACAAGAAAAGAACTGCTTATACGATCACGTTATCTACTCTTTAAGTCAGCAGACAAATGGTCTTCGACACAAAAAGAAAGAGCGGCCATTCTCTTTGACAATTATCCTGATATTAAGACCGCTTACGGCTTGTGCCATTCGTTGCGGATGATCTTCTCCAAGAATACGATTAAAGACGCTGCAAGGCTTTCTATGGCTCGATGGTACAACAAGGTTGAGGAGGCGGGACTGCACTCGTTCAACGTTATTGCCGCCACCTTCTACGAACATTATGACGAAATCCTAAACTTTTACAACAATCGTTCTTCAAACGCATTGGCGGAATCATTCAATGCTAAAATCAAACTTTTTAGAGCAAATCTAAGAGGCGTCGTTGATAAGAAGTTCTTCCTCTTTCGCATTGCAAAGCTTTACGCCTACCCACACTAAATAGCTACTGACCCAATATAATGGGTCAGCGGATTTTCCCGGTTGGTAGTGAAGATGTCGGAGTATA
>CAMTJK010000198.1 GCA_947072805.1 uncultured Prevotella sp. | reverse complement strand
GGATGCCTATTAACACACGTTAAAGTAAAGATTTTTCCAAAATGTTAATGAAACTATAATGATAGTATTTCGCGGCGTGTTTCGTGATTCGTCAGGACAGAAACTGCAAACAGAATCACTCTGTTGATGACTGTGCCCTATCTCTTGAAAAATCATCTGACAGCAATAATATTATATAAATGTCTAAAAAAGCATAAAACAACACGTAATGGCATAGCGTATAAGCAGATATATAGCTAACTTTGCTGCCGATTTATGAAGCGTATTGCAAGCATATTGACTGTAGTTCTGCTCTCGGCTGTGATAGTTCTGCTGGGCGCGGGCATCTCCTTTGTGCATTGTTGTCACACGAAAGCCACCGAAATGGTACAGATCGCCGACCTCGGAATGCACGAAAAGGACAGTCACGACAACTGCAAGCAGCACAGCAAAAACCACGACTGCACCGATATATCTTCGTCATCGTGCATGAAGATAACGGTAGTCAAGCTCGAGCCGACACTCTCTGCCGAGCATCAGATGCCACAACTGACGGCACCCTGTTTTCTGCTGTCGCCCTTCATAAGCATTCCCGCCATACATTCACTGCCACTGCAGGCAATGTGGGCACTACGCCACACCGGCGACAGTCCGCACAGTCCGCCACGCGACTATCTGCGGCTGATAAGGATACTGCTCATCTGATTCACAGTTTTTTTGGAATAAGGGTTCCGGCGTATCGCAAAGCGCACACACCGAACCCATAAGCATAGCCATTGGCTGACGGTTGCACGGCGTGCATCGTCAAAAGCCCGGACATGTATCAAATAAAACCATGAATCAAGAAAAATGAAATCAGCATTACTGAAAACAGCAATCATAACATGCTGTGCACTGACAGCAACAGGCGCAGACGCACAGCACAGCGACCATAAAGCCGCTGCCGACTCTACCGGAATGGAATCGAAAGAACACGGCTTGAAAGAAATAAGAATAGTATCAAAAACTCCTACACGCCGCCTCAGCGGTGCCGTAAACGGAGTGAGCATAGGAAGACAGGAACTCTTCAAGGCTGCATGCTGCAATCTCGGCGAGAGCTTCACCACAAACCCATCTGTGGACGTAAGCTACAACGACGCAGCAACTGGAGCAAAGCAGATAAAGCTGCTCGGACTGAGCGGCACATACGTGCAGATGCTCACCGAAAACCTGCCCAACTACCGCGGAGCCGCCGCTCCCTACGCCCTCGGCTACGTGCCCGGACCCTGGATGAAGAACATCTCGGTGTCGAAAGGCAGCGCATCGGTAAAAAACGGATACGAATCGATAACCGGACAGATTAACATAGACTTCCTCAAACCCGAAGACGAAGACGGAATGGAGGTAAATCTCTTCGGCGATACCAAAAGCCGCATAGAGGCCAACGTGACCGGAAACATACACCTGAACAAAAGACTGAGCACCGTGCTGCTTACACACATGGAAAACAGCTTCGACAACCACGACGGCAACGGTGACGGATTTTACGACCAGCCAAAGGTGAGGCAGTATCACGTAGACAACCGATGGCAATGGGCGGGCGACAGCTACATATTCCACGGTGGCGTGAGCGGACTGAAAGAAAGAAGGCTCGGCGGACAGCTGGACCACGGAGTACACGCTACGCACACGGCACTGCCTTTATATAACATAACCCTACAAACCGACCGCGGCGAGGGATATATGAAGCATGCCTTCATCCTAAACAGAGAGCACGGCACCAACCTCGCACTGCTCGCCTCGGCTTCGCTGCACGAAACGGAAGCCGACTACGGACTGAAGCATCTGTACATAAACCAGAAGAACGCCTACGCCTCGCTCGTGTTCGAAACAAACTTCACCTCCGTACACAACCTTTCGACCGGATTGTCGCTCAACCACGACTATGTCTCGGAAAATTTCAGCGAACAGCATCCGTCGATATTCGGATACGGAAACGCCACCGAAGCCTCTCCCTCACTGCTCGGAGCCGTGGGGACAACCAAAGAGACCGTACCCGGAGCCTATGCACAGTACACCTTCACGCCGGGACACCACTTTACGGCAATGGTGGGACTGCGAGCCGACCACAGCAACATCTACGGGACATTCCTAACTCCACGCTTCCACGTAAAATACATGCCTAACAGCATCTTCAGCATGCGTCTCTCTGCCGGCAAAGGCTACCGCACCGTCCACGCGCTCGCAGAGAACAACTATCTGCTTGCCGGAGGACGCACGCTCATAATAGACAAGCTGAAGCAGGAAGAGGCATGGAACTACGGCATAAGCACAGCCATCAACGTGCCGATAGGCAGCAAACTGCTGAAAATAAATGCCGAATATTACTACACACGCTTCGGAGAACAGGCTGTAACAGACTACGACAGCGACCCGCACAGCATACACATAGGCAATCTCGACGGAAAGTCATACTCACACACACTGCAGGTGGATGCCTCCTACCCCGTATTTGAAGGCTTTACGCTCACTGCAGCCTACCGTCTGAACGAGGTAAAATCTACCTACGGCGGCGTGTTGCGTACAAAACCGCTGACCAACAGATACAAGGGACTGGTAACAGCATCGTACAAAACGCCGCTGGGACTGTGGCAGGTTGATGCCACACTGCAACTCAACGGAGGCGGCAGAATGCCCATGCCATACATAAACGAAGACGGCACACCCTCGTGGAATACCACCTTCCCGGCATTCGAACAGCTTGGCGCACAGGTGACAAGATGGTTCCGACACTGGTCGGTATACGTGGGAGGCGAAAACCTCACGGCGTTCCGACAGAAAAATCCCATAGTCTGTGCAGCAGAACCCTGGTCGAAAAACTTTGACCCCACAATGGTCTGGGGACCTGTTCACGGCGCGATGTTCTACGCCGGAGTAAGAATAAACATCGGGAAATCAATCAACTGACAACACAATATGTGTCAATAAATAACATACAATCATCTAAAAAATAAAAACAATATGAAAACAAAACTGATTATCGCCGGCATGTTGCTCTGCGCAGTAACGGCTTTGGCTAAAGACATCAAGACCGCAGTATTCACCACCCAACCTGTAATGCACTGCGAAAGTTGCGAAAACCGCATAAAGAACAACCTGCGCTTCGAAAAGGGAATAAAGAAAATAGAAACCGACATACCCAACCAGGCTGTCACCATAACCTACGACGCCGACAAAACAAATGTGGATGCCATCATTGCCGGTTTCAAGAAGATAGAATACACCGCTACCGTAAAACAACAAGGCTGTTGCGAAAAGCAGCAGAAACCTTGTTGTCAGAAGCAAGGCACTTGCGCAAAGGCAGACAGCACCTGCCAGAAGCAGCAAAAGCCCTGCTGCAAGATGCAGAAAGCCACTTGCGCAAAGGCAAACGGTGCCTGCCCTAAAGCAAAAGTAGTGAGCGAAGACGCAACACCGTGCTGCACCCAGGCTGAAACAAAAAAATAAGGCTAAAGACTGACCCATAAAAGACATTATAAGACAGACATGACTTTATATCCAAAACTCATTCTCGATGCACTGGCAACGGTGACATACGCAGGTACGAAGAAAAATCTTGTGGAAAGCGGCATGGTGGCAGATACACCGGCTATAAACGGCATGAAAGTCAAGGTGGTATTGGAGTTTCCACGCGACACCGACCCTTTCCTGAAATCTACGGTTAAGGCTGCCGAGGCTGCCATACACTATCATGTGGGCAAAGAGGTGGAAGTGACCATCGAGACGGAATTCAAATCGAAAGCGCGCCCGGAAGTGGGAAAGATGCTTCCACAGGTGAAAAACATCATTGCCGTAAGCTCCGGTAAAGGCGGCGTGGGAAAAAGTACAGTGGCTGCCAACCTGGCAATAGCCCTTGCCCGTCTC
Source organism: uncultured Prevotella sp. (assembly GCA_947072805.1). Taxonomy (GTDB): domain Bacteria; phylum Bacteroidota; class Bacteroidia; order Bacteroidales; family Bacteroidaceae; genus Prevotella. The sequence continues at coordinate 979 of CAMTJK010000198.1, read as the reverse complement.
GGCTACAAAGTGGGACTGCTCGACGCCGACATCTTCGGACCCTCGGTGCCAAAGATGTTTCATGTAGAAGATGCACGTCCGTATGCCGTAGAAAAGGACGGAAGAAACCTCATAGAACCAATAGAGAAGTATGGTGTGAAGCTGCTCAGCATCGGATTCTTCGTAAACGCCGACACCGCAACGCTGTGGCGCGGAGGAATGGCATGCAACGCTCTTAAACAGCTCATAGCCGATGCCGACTGGGGCGAGCTCGACTACTTCATACTCGACACGCCACCGGGTACAAGCGATATACACCTTACGCTGCTACAGACGCTTGCCATAACGGGAGCTGTCATAGTGAGCACGCCGCAGGCCGTGGCTCTGGCTGACGCACGCAAGGGTATAGACATGTACCGCAACGACAAGGTGAACGTGCCCATTCTCGGACTGATAGAGAACATGGCATGGTTTACGCCTGCTGAACTGCCCGAAAACAAATACTACATCTTCGGCAAAGACGGATGCAAGAATCTCGCCTCCGAGATGCAGACACCGCTATTGGCGCAGATTCCACTCGTACAGAGCATCTGCGAAAGCGGCGATGCCGGCGAACCGGCAGCCACAAAGGTGGACACCGTAACGGGACAGGCTTTCCTCGCACTGGCACAGGCAGTGGTCACTGTAACAAACAGGCGCAACAAAGAAATGGAGCCCACCAAAATTGTAGGTGTAAAGAAAAAGTAGCATGCGGCAGCACCAGCCAACGGAATAAGATATAAAGTCGAAAGCTTTTCAGTCCGCAGCGCATTCTCCATGAGTGCGTTGCGGACTTTTTAACTCATAGAGGTCATCAGATTTTAAGCCTGATATAGATTATTATATTAAGGTACGCGTACATTATTATATATATCATGGCAAATCTTGGTGCGCCAATTCGTGAGGTTTTACATTGATGCTATAAAGTTGGGGCCGCGGCTTGCCGCGACCCCAACTTTGT
>CAMTJK010000197.1 GCA_947072805.1 uncultured Prevotella sp. | reverse complement strand
GCACAGCCACATCCTCGAAGGTGGCGGCGCTGACCTTGGTAACCGAGCCCGTGAGCTGGGTGCGCCGCTGCGTGCCGTAGCCCACCACCACCACTTCGTCCAGCCCCCTTTCGGCAGAAGCGAGCTTTATCTCGCGAGCCTGTTCGGACGAAGTGAGGCGCAAGCTTTTAGCAGAATAACCGAGACTGCTTACGCGGATGGTGAGCGGCAACGAGCCTTTGGCAACAAGAGTGAAACGGCCGTCGGCATCGGTAGTGACGGCATTGCCTTGCACCGACTGCTCCGCCACCACCGCTCCAATCACGGTCTCTCCCGTAGCGGCATCTTTCACCACACCCTTCAGCGTGGTCTGGGCGGCAGCTCCTGTTACCGAAAGTAATGAGACTGCCACAAGCAGTCTCATTACTCTTTTTGTCATCATAATTACTAATCTTTTACCTTCCATAAAAAATATGCTTTCGTCGTTAAATCATGTGGAGGGCAACGCTCGCTCTCCATGTTCAGTTCTTGTTTTTGCTGATGCAAAGTTATGCAATAAAAAACGTTGTTTACAAGCGCGAAAGCATGTTTTTGCGGAAAATACCATCAGTGTGGTAAGGCTTTACGTAGGAATCATACCATGTTTTGGTTAAGCAGGCGCCTCATCGTCAGACGGAGTCACATCGCGGGCGGTCATGGCACAAACGCACGAGTCGCTCCATACGTTCTCGGCAGTCTCTATCATATCTATAATGGTGTATATGGGAAGTATTATTCCCATAATGCCAACAGGCGCACCTGTGCCACTCATGAGCGAAAGGGTGAGAAAATAACATCCCATGGGCACTCCGGCATTGCCTACCGCCGTAACCACTGACAGCAAGACCCAAAGGCACAGCATGGAGGGGGAAAGCTCTATGCCGCCATTCTGCATTACAAAAAGGGAGGTGACAAGAATGAAAGCGGCACAACCGTTCATGTTGATGGTGGTGCAAAGGGGCAGCACAAAACGTGCAACCTTGGGCGAAACGCCCAGACGATGCTCCGCCGACGACATGGTGACGGGCAGAGTGGCGGCGGAACTCTTGGTGAACAGCGCCATGAGCACCGCAGGAACCATGCAGCGCAGGGTGCGGAATGGATTGATACCGCGGGCAAGGAGAAAAAGAGGAAGAACGATGAAGAACTGTATGACATTGCCACCAAGTATCACCGCCACATACTTGCCGAGAGAAGCAGCGGCAATGCCCATACTGACCTGCGACGTGAGCTGAGCGCTGAACGCCACAATGCCAGCAGGCAACGTCCATATAAGCCCGCGGATGAGCATGAAAAGCAGTTCCTGCATGCCGGAAAACCACTTTACCACCGTCTGACGGGCAGGACTGTCGGGCATTCTGGACAACGCCATACCCACGGCAAAGGAAAGCAGAAGAATGGAAAGGACATTACCCTCGAGCATGGGGCGCAGAATGTTTGACGGAACAACCGAAAGTATGTGCTCGGAATAGGAAAGCGTGCCGAGCGAATCGGGCACAGCACCGGCACCCTTGGCCACAAGCGAGGGAGGCAGGGGCTCGGGCGACACCGCAAGATATAGCACAAGCCCCACAAGGGAGGCACTGACAGTGGTGAGCAGCGTGTAGACGATGGCACGACGGAATATGCGACCCGTGTCGCTGCGATTGCCAAAGGTGGCAAGGGTGGTAACCACGGCAAGAGCTATGGTAGGCACGGCAAGGAGCTGAAAGAGCCTCGTATAGACTGAAGCCACGAAATCCATGAAACCATCGATGGCAGCCACGTGAAGAAGTCCTACTGCGGCTCCAGCCACAAGCGCCGCCATCCAAAGCAGCATCTGCCTCTGACGGAAGACAGTGCCACGCAATGAAGATTGATTGTTGCTTGACATATATATATAATATAATAATGTATAGGTTTGATGCAAACGGATGCAAACGAGAACAAAGATACACAGAAAAGCATCAACGCGAAATAGCTTTCGTGTGGTATTTGCATACCATGATAATGTGATATGGCGCCTTTCGCGTGCCCTTTTGAATAAAAATTTAGTATTTAAACGTTCAAAGTGTGAGACAAGGTAGTTAAAAAGATACATTTTGTCGCTCAAAAGTACAATTATATTCCATTTTGTTTTGCGATTAGAAAAATTCGTTTTATTTTTGCAGAAAATAACAGTAACCATATAACCAACCGAGACTTATGAGACGTTTGTATTTTGACATGTATTCCCGGCAGGCGCTTTCAGAGCTCCACAGATACCGGGCAGTGATGTTCAGCCCTACTTTCTGATTTTGAACTTCGAGTTTTAACTTTTGAAGTAGTATAGGTTGCGACGATGCAGCACGTGCGCCGCACCCGATACAGGTATCTCTTAGCACAACAATGATTGTGTATCTGTATTGTATTATCTTTTTCAAGACCTAAAGCTCACATACCAACACATCCTAACGGCTTTGCGAACGATATAATATCCATCGCACTGCCTTAGTATTACTTTAAAATTAAAATTCAAATTCAAAATCAGCACATTATGAACAAGCCTACAATAAAAGAAGTAGAAGACTGGGTAAAAACCCTGTATGACACCTGTGAGGAAACAATCACCAAGGCTGAAAGAGCCGAGCAGCGCAAATATGCCATAATGGTACAGCGCCCGCAAGACAAAAAATTCCTGGTGAAAATGCTCGACGAGTCGTCGCAGATACGCGACAACAAAAAACTCGCACTGCGCATAAAGACACTGATAGACATGTATGGTGTACCGCAATTCCTCAACAAACGTGATACACTGCTCTTCAAACTGTACCAACTGTTCGGTTACCACTTCGATTTTATAGCAATACCCATAATAAAGAAACGTCTGAGAATGGATACGTCGCGCGTTATCATAGACGCCGCACGCCCACACCTCACCAACCACCTCGCAACACGATTCGAACAGAAAATAGGACAGAACGTGAACCTGCTCGGAGAGGTGGTGCTCGGTAACGGAGAAGCCGACAAGCGATACTATAGCTATCTCGACGCACTGAAATATCCTGATATCAACTATATATCGGTGAAGATTTCGGGTATCTACGCACAGACACACGCGCTAAACTACGAGGAGAGCTTCCCCGAACTGGTACGCAGAATGTCGGAACTATACCAGGCTGCCATCGACAATCCATATACAGACGAAAACGGTGTGAAGCGCGCCAAATTTATAAACCTCGACATGGAGGAATATAAAGACGCTCACTTCACCATGAGACTGTTTAAGGCAGTACTTAGCAAACCCGAATTTCTCAACTATTCGGCGGGAATCGTGGTACAGTCGTACCTGCCCGACGCATGGGACTTCCAGACAGAGCTGCTCGAATTTGCCAAAGAACGATGCAGCAGAGGCGGCGCACCCATCAAAATGCGCATAGTGAAAGGATGTAACCTCGAGATGGAAACCGTGGTTTCGTCGCTGCGCGGATGGCCAAACCCCGTAAGAAGCAACAAGACGGAGGTGGACGCCAACTACCTGCACCTGATAGAAAGAGGTCTGCTGCCGGAAAACGCAAAATATCTGCACATCGGCATGGCTTCTCACAACCTCTACACAATATCATACGCCTATCTGCTAACACAGAAGTACGGAACACCGAAAGACTGCTTCTGCTTCGAAATGCTCGAAGGTATGGCAGACCACGTATGGAGAGCGCAATCGAAACTGGGCAACCACGTAATTCTGTACACACCGGTGGTAAAGGACGAACATTTCCTCAACGCCGTATCGTATCTCGTAAGACGTATGGACGAGAATACAGCGCCAGACAACTTCCTTACACACTCGTTCAACCTGCAGCCGGGCACAGAAACATGGGACTTCCTGAAAAAGCAGTTTGAAGACGCTTACGCCATCAAAGACAAGATTACACACATTCCCACCCGCACACAGGACCGCACAAAACCATACGAGACCGTGGCACCGGCTGACGAAATGAAAAATGAACCGGACACCGACTTCGACCGCGAATGCAACCAGCAGTGGGTGCGCGACATCATGGCGAAATGGAAGAAGAAACCTACCGACAAGCCTTACATCATACCACTGCAGATTGGCGACAAGACGGTGGAAACGGAAAAACGACACAAATACTTCGACCGCTGCCAGGACGACGAGGTGGAAGTGTGCGAGATGTCGCAGGCTTCGGTTGAACAGGTGGCTGAAATAGTAAAGATAGCCGATGCCGACCCGGCCGGATGGCGCAAGACATCGATAGAGGAAAGACATAAGATAATGTATGCGGCAGCCAATAACCTCGGCGAGATGCGCGGCGACCTGATAGGCTGCATGTGCGCCATCACTGGCAAGACCGTGACCGAAGGCGATGTGGAAGTATCGGAAGGTATCGACTATGCACGCTTCTATACCACCACAATGAAGAAGTTCTATGCCGAGAAAGATATAGAAATAAAGGAGAAAGGTACCGTCCTCGTGATTTCTCCGTGGAACTTCCCATGCGCCATTCCTGTAGGAGGAATCGTAGCAGCACTGGCTTCGGGCAACACGGTAATACTGAAACCCGCCACAGTGGCTGCACCGGTGGCATGGCTCTTCGCTGACGCCTTCTGGAAAGCCGGCGTACCAAAGGAAGCACTGCAGGTGATAATAACCGACCGCGACGCGCTGAAGGCTCTCACCACATCGCCAGCCATCAAACACATCATACTGACTGGCGGCACGGAAACCGCACAAGCCATCACACGCTCCAACCCGACAACACCGTTATCTGCCGAAACAGGAGGAAAGAACGTTATCATCCTCACGGCATCGGGCGACCGCGACCACGCTATCATGAACATCTGCGCCTCGGCCTTCGGCAACGCAGGACAGAAGTGTTCGGCTTGCTCTCTGCTGCTCGTAGAACGCTCCGTTTATGACGACCCGGAATTCCG
>CAMTJK010000196.1 GCA_947072805.1 uncultured Prevotella sp. | reverse complement strand
TTACACTTTTCAATATAAAAACAAGCCTGAAAACTACACTTTTCAATATGATTTTATAGATTATTAAGCAAGAAGGACACACGTTGCGCACGACGAATAAAATAATATGACAAACTATTTGCAAGCTCGAAAAAAACACGTACTTTTGCAATGAAACCTGCATGACGCCGCAACAACAGCCTACCGGCGTCACAGCAGAACACAATAAATAATGTATAACATCTAAACTCTATCATTACAGAAACAAAGACATAAAAAGGACAAAAAGCAACCCATAATATTACGAGCTGAAGCTTTTAATTCTCACAGTAGAAAATCGCCAATTTGTCTTACAACGAGAATCAAAAACAGCATTAAGAGTGAATACTCGCCTAAGAAAGGCGTGGATTTACTTGTTGTTTTTGATAGGCGTTTGGCGATGCCTCTACTGTGGACAAGTAGCATCCACGCCGTTTTTTTATAGGGAAAATGAACAGACTTTATTCTAAATTATAATCAAACACTTTAAAATTACAACTTATGAGAAAACTAAAACTTATTATGGCGGGATGTCTTGCTGCCGCAGGAATTGGCATGCAAGCACAAACCGAAGCCGTGGATACGCTTGTCTACGAGCTGAACGACAACGGCGTCACACTGACAATGGTGCAATATCTGGCTGACAGCACGCTGGTAATTCCCGAAACAACCGTCTTAGACGGAACTACCTATGAGGTGACTGCCATTAACATGCCCGGAAGTTCATTGCATACGCCAAACTTTCCCGACCGGAGAATATGCAAGAAAATAATTGTTCCAAAGACGGTAGAAACAATAACGTGCATGGGAGGAGGCATAACCTATATGGATTCCATAATCATTGCGAAAGGCTCCAGATTGAAAACCATTAATAGCTCTAATGCTATAAGCTATTGCAACAACCTGAATCTGCCGGCTTCACTGAAAACTGTTGCCCGAAAAGCAATCACCGCTACAAGAAATGTTATACTTGAAATGGACAGCGTGCCCGAGAACTGCCTATACGGCAATATCAATCTGGAAAACGTGGTATTCGCACCGAATACAAAATACATCGGTGAGTCCGCTTTCTATGGTTGCTCAAAACTGACGTACGTGCAACTTCCCGAAAGCGTAGAAGAGATTGGCAGCAACGCATTCAATAATTGCAAAGCCATGAAAAACGTAATACTTCCCGAAAGCATAAGAATAATAGGCGACTACGCATTCCCCACAACAATAACCAGCATAAGTCTGCCGGCATCGGTGACAAGCATAGGCACCAAGGCCTTCAACGGAGCCAAATCTGTTGTTGCCTACGGTATGGAACCTGCCGCACTTGGCAGCAACGCCTTCGCAACAGATGCCACAATAACCGTACCGATACAGGCATACAATAAATATAAAGAAACAGAAGGATGGAAAGACTATACAATAAAGATGTCTAGCTTCATTGTAGACAACGTGATATATGCGCCCAACGACGGAACTGTACGCGTAGTCGGCAATTCCATACCACCTTTAGGAGAAACACTCACCATTCCGGAAACAGTGGAATATGAGGGCTATACATTCAATGTAACGGAAATAGCCGACGAAGCGTTGAGCTGTGATGCCAAAGAATTAATAATAGAAGCCCCGCTGACAACGATTGGAAAGAACCACAGGTTTATTAGTTATTATGGTCAATCTCGACTTACTACCGTCAAACTGCCGAACTGTCTGAGGGAAATACCCGATTATATATTCAGTGATTGCAAGCAACTGGAAGCTATAGAATTGCCTGACAGTCTGAGAACAATAGGAAATAATGCGTTTGAATTTACATCGCTGAAAAGCATCACACTGCCGGACTCGCTGAAAAAGATTGAAAGTCACGCTTTCTACGGTTGCGATATAAAAGAAATCATACTTCCCAAAACACTGGAAAGCATCGGAGCGTATGCATTCTGCGGTTGCGATATAGAGGAAATAAAGCTCCCCGAAAGTCTGAAAAGCATTGGAGCACATAATTTCTACGGTTGCAGAATAAAGGAAATAACACTTCCTGCAGGTTTGGAATATTTAGGGCATGGCGCCTTTGCATATACCGATATTGAAAACGTAACCATTCCTGCCGCAACCGATGCACATAACGCCTTCTACAGCTGCCGGTATCTGAAAAACATATTTGTAGATAAAGCCAACGAGAACTATTTCGATATAGATGGTGTGCTTTACAACAAGTATTATTCATCCTCCGATGGCGAATACATGGACAGACTTATATGCTATCCTGCCGGACGTGAGAACAAGACCTACAATGTGCCGGAAAATACAAAGGTTATACTCCAAAATGCCTTTACCGGCACCAAAAATCTGCACTCGGTATATGCAAATGAAGGTATGACACACGTGGCAGATTACGCCTTCACTAACTCATCGGTAGAATACATCGACCTGCCATCATCGATAGCAACCATGTACTTTTCATCCTTCGGTGGCAATAGCGCAAAAATGATAAACCTGAAAGCTACAACGGTTCCGGAAAGATTCGGTTTAGGCTATTCTTACGCTGCCGGCGATTACGAAGAAAGTTATATAAATTATCCGGTGATACTGTGCGTTCCGGAGGAAAGCGCAGAAGCTTACCGCAGCATTACCGGCATAGAATCATATTACAATGTTGTGACAAAACACGTAGAGGCTGCAGGCGTTCACTATATTTCGGAAAACGATGGAGAAATGACCGCCGTGTGTGCCACATACGATGCTGACAGCACACTGATCATCAACGATGAAGTAAAGGACGATCTCCAGAATAAATATGTTGTGAAGCGCATAAACGACAGGGCTTTCTATAATAAAGGATATAACGCCTACGACTCGCTGAAGACAATAGCTATTCCGGCAACTGTAGAGCATATCGGCATAGATGGCATGAATGCTCCGAAGCTGAAGGAAATACGCTACACAGCAGAAGAGAGTCCCTACTTCACGGTGATGGACGGCGCACTGTTCAGCAAAGACACCACAGTGCTCATAAAATATCCGAGCATGAGAGAAGTGAAGACTTATCTGGTGCCGGCAACGGTGGATTCGATATGCCAGAATGCCATGATTTTTAGAGGAGACTATCCAATGGAAAACCTTTATATACTGAACAAGTCTCTCGAATTTCAGAATGGAAGCGTTCTAGCAACAAATGCTACACTATATGCAAGGTCATCGTATGTCGAAAACATATTAATAGATTACGCAAAGTATATATTCAAAGAAATAGTAGTGCTTAGCGACGAGGAGGCAGACAGGCTTCTCACCGACATCCGGGGCGTTTCGGCAGATAGCAACAGCGCCGTTGCCGACGACGGCTGTTACTACACGCTCAGCGGCATGCGCGTGAAGCATCCGACAAAGGGTCTATACATCAAAAACGGTAAGAAAGTGGTGATAAAATAACACCGCAACACATATCCTGCAAACATAATGAAGGGGCTGCATCGCAACAATTATACTGCGAAGCAGCCCCTTCTCTTATATACCAAAACATGTCGTCAGACCGCGAAAAACTCTCCTCGAGAATGATATCCTGCCTTTATTAGTCATTATCATGGGCACCATTGCAGGCATTACGGCAATGGCACACACCGTCCGTCCATACCTCATTGCGAGGCAGATAGACGGCAATGGTGTTTTTCCTTACATAATCAGCCGATACGTACATCAAGCCGCCATAAGGATTGGCTGTACCCCACGAATTTTTCATTATAAAGAAGAGTGACCCACGGGCATCACGCGCCAGTCCGACAACAGCCATGCAATGATCGTCGGTGGTTTCGAGACGCTCGAAGGCACGCTGACGCACCGACTGCGTTACCTCCTCATCCGCCTGCAACTGCGCCGTGCCGCGGGCAAACGAGAAGCCGCCATTGCTTATGTCGCCCTCCCAGCAAATGCCGCGATGATGGCGCACGGCACGTTCGAGAACACAGAGGAGCGTGTCAATGGGCACATTGTGAAAGCTGTTCTGCTCGTAGTTGTCAGCCACCTCCAGCACAAAGTCACTGCCGAAAGGATGATGGGTGAAACTTGTCAGTGCCACATATTCGCCGGGCGCACACACGCTGCGAGCAAACTCCTGCGGTGAATATGTGGCTCCGTACATGTACACACGGCGCGGGGGAGTGCCGAGATTCTCTGCAAGAAGTCCCTCTACCTGCGGCATGAGACGTTCGAGCCCTGCCCTCACAGCGACCGATTTACGGGCTATTCTTGCCACCTTCTTCGCCAGCGCCTTCATGTCGGCATCGCCCCTGTCACTGTAAGCGTCGAAAGCCACAAGACCGTCTCTTCCTATTGAGTTAAGAAGTGTGTGCCCCATGCCCCTCATGGTAAAGCGCGTCCTGCCGGCAGTGAGATAATGGCGGCGGTAATTGTCGAGGAGCACGTTGCGCGTCACATATTTTACCGAGAGATTTACCGAGTCACCGCGCATGATATGTTCGGTCTCTATGGCAGAAAGCATGGCATAAGCCCAGCAGAGCGTGCTGCGTCCCTGATTTTTTACGGGTGTGAAACGGTTCATCACCTCTATGGAGAAGCGCATCTCGCCGGCTTTTCCGTCATTCCTTGTGTCGGAACAGCCCGAAACTGCCATGACAACAGCCACTGCACACAGCAGCAAACATCTCCTTGCTAACGAATTGGCTATACTATTGTTCATGTAATCCTTTTTTTGTAAAAACCTACTGCATCCGGTAACGAGGTGCCGGGCGTCGGCGAAAGACGCGACCGGCTTTCCAACGCTCGTCAGCACCGTTTCCTGCAAAATTAAAAACATTATTCCTAACAGCCAAATAAAATCACCCGGCTTGTCTGAGTGCTACGCCGATATTTTTTACCCGAACAGATATGCAGACATCGTAAATCATAGCCTCATCTGCTCGTGACGGTATAATGACAGATTTCCTACATAAATCAGGTTTTATTCTACCGGTGTAAAAGTGGTATTGTGTATGTTTGAGTTGGAATACGGCACACAGATAAACGAAACCTACATGAAATCTTATGACCTGTTTGGGGTTATTGTTGTCTTGGTTAGAGTCAAAATAACAAGCACTACAACCATAAGAAAAACGGTTGTCCTGTTGTTCCTTTTGTCAAAACTAAAGCAATGATTTGCCGAACAGTCGTGAGGCGCTCGTAACTGCACTTAATGAAAGTTAATTTGTAAAGATATTTGGTC
>CAMTJK010000195.1 GCA_947072805.1 uncultured Prevotella sp. | reverse complement strand
TTTATCACAAATCGCTCGTTGGAACGATTGAGGAAAAATTCACATTGCCTACCTATCTTCAGCATGTTGCCACCTTATTGTCGGCAGAACAAATACTTAGTGACATACGTCAAGGAATAGTATCACCGCCCGAGCCAAAAGGCTGTGGAATAGCAAACTTCACAACCAAAGGCAGATGATCACTGGTACCATCGGGCGAAAATTTGTATCCTGTATACGAACGCAGAGGTTTTACCCCACCGTATTTCATATCGTCTTCAACGAGAAACGGAGCATCGTTTACATAAGCTTCCATAAGTAACGGCACCATGGAAGCACTGAACAGCACATGGTCGAGGCTGCCCCATCTGCCCTTATAGCGATAAGTGCCTTTAGCATTGCTTTTGCCTTTGGCATGGCGCGTCACATCGGTCAGTGAAGCCGTAGTACAAAGGTATTCAAGGGGTACGTCACCTGTATAATCGTTGAAGTCTCCGGCAACAATAATGTTAGCTCTGGGCGATACGCTCCGCAAAGAGTCGATGGAAAAGCACAAGTGCTCTGCCACTGCCATACGGGCCGGACGGGAATGACTCTCACCTCCATAGCGGCTCGGACTGTGAACGACAAATATGTGCAGTGTGTCGCCGGTTGCAACAAGACCTTTTGCGTAAAGGATGTCGCGCGTAGGACGAGGTAAATAGCAGCTCTTCACACGTATTCCGTAATGTGTGAGCGGGGAAAAAGAGAATGGTGAATAGAGTAGAGCCACATCAATGCCTCTGCTATCTGAAGAATGCGTGACGAGATAGTCGTATCGTGCGTTACGCAATAGCGAACGCCGAGTGAGATCGATGAGGACGCTGTCATTTTCTACTTCGCAAAGAGCAACAAAATCGGGCAAAGGAGCTTCCGTTCCCTCACCTCCGCACGATAGAATTGCCTTCGATATATTGCCAAGCTTGCGCCAATAGCGCGAAGGCGTCCAATGGCGGGGAGAGGATGGCAGAAACTCGGTGTCATTCTGGAGACTGTCTGGACGGAAATCGAATAGATTTTCGCAATTAATCTCGACGAAAGTGATAAAGGAGAACAGAAGAAGTGCAGCACTCATGTCTTAATGGCTGAATATATATAGGGTGACGCCGCATAATATCACAGCGTCACCCATTACTATAAAGGTATTTTCATTGAGAGAATGATGCTATCAGCAAACCTTCTCGAGACGCTTCATCATGACAAGCATGAAGAGGGCTGCAAGCAGACAAACAGTCAGAAACACTGCCCAACAGCACCACAGGGGGATAGAGCCCCACAGCAAACCACCGACAAGAACGAGCTGATTGCCTATGGCTGTGGCAACAAACCATCCGCCCATCATGACACCCTTATACTGCGGAGGAGCAACCTTTGATACAAAGGAAATGCCCATAGGAGACAGCAAGAGTTCGCCAAAGGTGAGTATGAGGTAGACAGCGATAAGAAGATTTGGTGTGACATCGGCAACGTGCTTTGCCACAGGATTGCCGTCGGGTCCGATTTCTGTCTGCGGAACAGGCAGTCCAAAGGATGAGAAGAGCAACAGGGCAAAAGCAGCGGCGGCAACTATCATGCCATAGGCAATCTTACGTGGAGCCGAAGGCTCTTTGCCCTTACGTGCGAGAGCTCCAAATATAGCCATCGACACTGGGGTGAGAGCAACTACATAGAATGGGTTGAACTGCTGGAAGATGGGAGCTTTGACATCTACACTGCCGGTAAGGCGGCTGTACTGCCATACCAGAAGCAGCACACTGGCTATGATTACGGCAGCTGAGCCTATTCTGCCCTTGCTGTTGTGACTCTGGAAGAGAGCAAAGCCGGCATATACGATGAAGATGACGAGCAGGAGGTTCCACACGCTGAACGCCATAGACTGCACACCGGTAGAGGTAGTAGCGGTAAACTCGTCAGCAAAGAAAGTGAGTGAAAGACCGTTCTGGTGGAATGCCATCCAGAAGAATATCACAACAGCGAAGACAAGACAGAGAGCAGTGATGCGCTGGCGAGTCTCGGCAGGTGAGAGTTCAGGAGCAGCCGTTTCGGCGTTCGCTGCGCCGGACTTGGTCTCCTTATGGGCTTCCGTGTGACGGAATGTACCGCGGAAAGCGTAGTATATAGCTATTGAGAGAATGAGCGAAGCACATGCCACGGCAAAAGAGAAATGGTATGCGTCATTGGATGTGTAGCCCAGGGTGTTCTCTGCATACTCCTTGATGCTAATGGCTGCAGTAGGAGCAAAAAGAGCACCTATATTTATAGCCATATAGAAAATTGAGAAGCCGGCATCACGCTTGCCTGAATAGCGGGGATCGTCATAGAGGTTGCCCACCATGACCTGAAGATTGCCCTTGAAAAGACCGGTACCGAAACCTATGAGCAGCAGGGCAGCAAGCATAACTACCAATGCAACAGTATCGCCACCGAGAGGAACGGAGAGCAGCAGGTAGCCTACAAACATGATGATGATGCCGGATGTTACCATCTTGCCAAAGCCGTAACGGTCTGCAAGCATGCCTCCGAAGAGGGGGAAGAAATAGACCAGCATAAGAAACGAGCTGTAGATGCTGCCGGCAACGCCGGGTGAAAGCCCATAGTTGGCTCTCAAAAACAGTGCAAATACGGCAAGCATGGTGTAATAACCAAATCGCTCGCCGGTGTTGGCTAATGCCAAGGCATAAAGACCTTTAGGTTGTCCTTCAAACATAACTATTTAATTTTGGGATTATTAGATTTCAATATGTCGCAAAGGTAGGTTAGCTTGATGACAATGTTGCCAAGATTGCTCCTTCCGAAATAGTCGCGCTTGGAATTGTTGAAGATGTCACCCAAACCGTAGTAGTATCGCCCCTCAAGAATGAAATGACCTACGCGTGGATGAGAATACTCAAGACCAAGACCTCCTGCAATGCCATAGTCAAACTTACGCTGGATGGCAAGAGTGTCGTGTACGGCATCGCGCTGGGCTCCTATGCGCTCCGCCTGATTGCGGTCGGCATGGGCAAAGTTGGCAGTGGACTTGTCGCTAAGATAGAGTCCTATTTGCGGTCCTACCTGAAAAAAGAACTGGAAGCCCTTGCGCTCACGTCCCCATCCCATACGTGCCATCAGAGGCAACTGCAGGTAATTGATGCGGCGCTCATACTGTTCGGGCTGACCGGTGAGTGGATTGACGACAGGAAGGTCGTCTGAATTGAGAATATCTTCCTTCCAACCTGTCTGTATGTAGTTGAGTTCGGCAACGAGTGCACAGATGCTGTTGAAGTATTTCTCGCAGGTGTATCGCACGGTGACACCACCGGTAATACCGCCGAGCATGGACTGCGGCACAGTGGGATTGAAGCCCACGTTGCTCATAACGTAGCCACCATTTACACCCAAGGAAAGCTCGCTACGGTGGTCGCCTATCTGCGCCGTGGCTGACATGGCTACAAGTAAAGAAACAAGGGTGATTAGAAAGTTGCGCATGTCAGAATGTTATGGTCTCTGTGGTATGTGAGGGGGTATAGTGTACGAAGAGCATGCCGCGGTTCTGCAGTCCGCCATTGCCAATACGTTCAAAGTAAAGAGGTGTCTGTATGGGAGTGTAGCCCACCACGCCCTTGGGACCAACAAACTCTCTGCCATAAAGATGAAGTCCCTTGATGAAATAATAGGCGTGATCAAACCCTGTAATGGCGAATCGGGGCAACGACTGCATCATGTCGGCATGGAAATTCCAGCGGTACTTCTGCTCGAAACGCGCGGTACGCGGCGAAAGAGGATTGAGGAAGAATGGTGCGGGAATGTAGGTATCGAACCTATAATAGTTGTCAAGATTATGCCTGGTGTACATCATCCACTCTGTATAGCCGAAAAGCGAAACCTTGAGATTCTGGTTGGCTGTCACCACACCGTTGAGCTTTGCCATAGCCACATTGAGCTCGGGGGAGCGGGCTGTGTTCAGTATGACTACATTTGGCATAGTGGTACTGAAAGCCTTTGTAAACGCCTGTTCGCTCGACTTTAAGTTTGTTATGCTGTAATGGCGACCCATGGTCTCAAGACGGCGACGGAGCCCGAATGTAAAGATGCCCTTGCGACTGGTTGTGTCATTGCAGTCGATGAAGACAACATGACTGCCGGCGAATCTCTCAAGAAAACGACTTATCACCGTCTCGTTCTGGTCGGCAGGCGACTGATATACTTGATAGATGTTGCGGTTGGTTTGCAGCTCGGGGGCATTGATGGAGAAAGGAATGAGCACCTTAATATTATGTTCAGCTGCAAAATCAGATAGAGGCTTTACCTGTTTGGAATAGAGCGGACCAATGATGAGATCGCAAAGAGAAGCCTCCTTACGACGCAGGGTGATACGGATATCGGCATCTTCGGGTACATTCCATGCCCTTATATCTACTGAAATGCCGTTCTGCCGCAAACTGTCGCACGCCATAAGCACGCCACGATAGTATTCCACCATACGCCGACCGTCGCCGTTGATATCGTGGAGTGGAAGCATGACTCCCACACGTATGGCGCGATGACGCATGTCTGTCTCCGACTGCGCAGAGGATTGCTTTACCCTATTACCCGATGCAGGTACAGCACCCTTGGTATCGGAAGAGGATGATGAGGTGGAGGGAAAAGGGATAAAAACAGTAGAGCCCTTCTTCAGTTTGTATCCCGGTTCGTTCATCTCGGGATTGGCTCTGCGGAGTTCCGCCTCTGTAATACCGTTATCCCTGGCTATGCCATAGATGGTCTCCTTGCGTTTTACTGTATGTATATCCTTCCACTTAGTGGTCTGCGATAAGGCACTGTCGGCAAAAAAAACCGAAAGAAGGAGCAACAACAGATATCGGAATGACATTTTCATACGCTATGAAATTACATTTAACGCGTGCAAAAATACAAAAAAAAGACGAACAAAAGGCATATCGGCACAAAAGGTTGCACTTTTATGCCAACACTACACCGGACATTTGGTAAAATGTTTCCCTAACGAAGAAAGATAATTACAAGTTTTATAAACCAAAATAGATCATTCGACGCAAAAAAATACATTGTCTATGGCTGGATTAAACAAATAGATTGTGTCTTTACACAATATTTACGTGCGGCGTATGGCGAATGAAGATTGACGGCAGGAGGCTCGTAACTGTACTTAATGAAAGTTAATTTGTAAAGATATTTGGTCAGATTTAACATTTTTAAATCCGGCATTCTAGGTGTAAATATTTGTTAATGAAAGTGG
>CAMTJK010000194.1 GCA_947072805.1 uncultured Prevotella sp. | reverse complement strand
GACACTGCCATTCGGTGAACCGGCGTGACATAGGTGGGAAAACGGCTCAATTTTAGAATACTATACTTGCTATATTGACTTTAATTTAGTACTTTTGCAGCCATAATTAAAACCGTAAAGCAATGAAAAAGCTTATAACCTTATTCATCCTTTTTGTCTTTGCCATAGGCTCTTCGGCGCAGATAATGGAACCCATACACTTTTCTTCCCAACTGAAGATGACCGGTAACGGCGAGGCTGAAATAATATTCTCTGCCAAGATTGACGCCGGATGGCACCTGTACTCCACCGAACTCGGCAACGACGGTCCTATATCTGCCACCTTCAACGTGAACAAGATGGTGGGAGCCCAGACCGTAGGCAAGTTGCAGCCGCGTGGCAAGGAAGTATCGGAATACGACAACATGTTTGGCATGAAGCTGCGATTCTTCGAGGGGAAAGGTGCATTCGTGCAGAAGATAAAGTTTACTGCCGACACATACGACATAGACTGCTATCTGGAATATGGTGCGTGCAACGATGAGATGTGCCTGCCTCCGTCGCAGGCTCCGCTTGTAAAGAAAGGCACCGTACCGGCAGACAGCAAGGCAGCAGAGTCCGGGAAGGAGAAAATTGTCGAAACTGCGGCTAACGTCGTAGGAGCCGCACCTTCCACCGCCGACACCACAGCGTCTGCAACTGCAGCTGACACTGACACCACGGCAACTGCCGACATTGTAACCAACGACGACGGCGGCGTGGGTTCAAAACTCTGGCAACCGGTTGTCACCGAACTGAAGACCTATGAGAAGAACGCCATGGACAACTCACTGTTGTATATATTCCTTGCGGGCTTCGTGGGCGGATTTGTCGCCCTCCTCACCCCCTGCGTGTGGCCCATCATCCCCATGACGGTGAGCTTCTTCCTCAAGCGCAACAAGGAACGTTCCAAAGCCATAAGCGAGGCCATGACCTACGGCGTGTCGATAGTAGTCATATACGTACTGCTCGGACTGGTGGTTACCATGCTCTTCGGCGCCAGTGCTCTCAACGCGCTATCCACCAATGCCGTCTTCAACATCTTCTTCTGCATTCTTCTGCTTGTCTTTGCGGCATCGTTTTTCGGAGCTTTCGAGATTACGCTGCCTTCATCGTGGAGCAACAAGATAGACCAGAAGTCTGAAAACACGAGCGGCATGCTGAGCATCTTCCTTATGGCATTCACGCTCACGCTCGTCTCCTTCTCCTGCACCGGTCCCATCATAGGCTTCCTGCTTGTGGCAGTGTCCACGCAGGGCAACATCATCGCCCCCACTGTAGGCATGCTCGGCTTTGCCATTGCCCTTGCCATACCGTTCACACTCTTTGCCATGTTCCCCAGTCTGCTCAAGGCAGCTCCCAAATCGGGTGGTTGGATGAACGTAGTCAAGGTGGTACTCGGCTTCATAGAGATAGCCTTTGCCCTGAAGTTCCTTTCAGTTGCCGACCTTGCCTACGGCTGGCACATACTTGACCGCGAGGTCTTCGTGTCGCTGTGGATAGTCATCTTCGGTCTGCTCGGCATCTACCTGCTCGGCTGGCTAAAGTTTCCACACGACGACGAGGGTCACCGCACCAACGTGCCGCAGTTCTTCCTTGCCATGATATCCCTCGCCTTCGCCATCTATATGGTTCCGGGCTTGTGGGGTGCTCCGCTTAAAGCCATCAGCGCCTTTGCTCCGCCCATGAACACGCAAGACTTCAACCTCTACAAGTCGGGCGTGGAAGCCGAATATACCGACTACGACGAGGGTATGGCTGCCGCTGCCCGCCTCGGCAAGCCCGTCATGGTAGACTTCACCGGCTTCGGCTGCGTGAACTGCCGCAAGATGGAGGCTGCCGTATGGACCGATGCCAAGGTGGCTGACATGCTGAACAAAGACTATGTGCTCATCTCCCTTTATGTAGACGACAAGACACCTCTCAAAGAGCCCATCAAGGTTGTGGAGAACGGACAGCAGCGCACTCTGCGCACCGTAGGCGACAAGTGGAGCTACCTGGAACGTACCAAGGTGGGCGCCAACACACAGCCCGTATATGTGCTGCTCGACAACGAGGGTAAGCCGCTCAACGGGCTCCGCTCCTACGACGAGAACATACAGGAGTATGTCGATTTTCTGCAGGGCGGTCTGAAGAACTACAGAAAGTGACGGGCTGGCGCCATCATTCATACCTTAATATATATAATACCCTTATCATGACCGACAAGACAACACGCGAGCGCATCATTGCACTCATACGCCGTGAGGTGGTGCCTGCCATAGGATGTACCGAACCCATGGCAGTGGCCCTGTGTACCGCACGCGCCACCGAAGTGCTGGGCTGTGTGCCCGACAGCATCACGGCTCTGCTAAGCGCCAACATACTGAAGAACGCCATGGGTGTGGGCATTCCCGGCACGGGAATGATAGGACTGCCCATAGCCATAGCACTCGGTTCGCTCATAGGCAAGTCAGCCTACGGACTGGAGGTGCTCAAAGACCTTACACCACAAAGTCTCGAAGAGGGAAAGAGGTACCTCAAGGAGAAGTGCATAGACATAAAGCTGAAAGACAACATCAGCGAGAAACTGTATATAGAGATGACCTGCCGTGCCGGCGAAAGCCACGCCACGGTAATCATTGCCGGCAGCCACACCAACGTGGTATACGTAGAAAAGGACGGCAAAGTGGAACTCGACACCCGATGTGCCGCCGCCGGCGAGAGCGAATCTGCCGACATACGCCTCAACATGGAGCTTGTACACGAGTTTGCCACCACTGCCCCACTCGACGAGATACGATTCATACTCGAAACGAGAGAATACAACATGAAAGCTGCACGCGAGGCACTGAAGGGCAACTACGGTCACAACCTCGGCAAGACCATAGACCGTCCGCTGAGCCAGGGCATACTCGGCCACAGCATATTCTCGCACATCATAGCACGCACGGCTTCGGCATGCGACGCGCGCATGGGCGGTGCCATGATTCCGGTAATGAGCAATTCGGGCAGCGGCAACCAAGGCATCTGCGCCACCAACCCGGTGGCTGTATACGCCAAAGAGAACGAGAACACGGAAGAAGAGCTCATACGCGCCCTCACACTGAGCCACCTCACTGCCATATACATAAAGCAAAGCCTCGGCAAACTGTCGGCACTGTGCGGATGTGTGGTGGCATCGATAGGCAGCAGCTGCGGCATAACCTACCTTATGGGCGGCGACTACCGACAAATATGCTGGGCGGTGAAGAACATGATAGCCAATCTCACGGGAATGATTTGCGACGGGGCAAAGCCCAGCTGTTCGCTCAAGATATGTTCGGGCGTAAGCACCGCCATACTCTCCGCCTTGCTTGCCATGGAGGGCAAGTGCGTGTCGAGCGCCGAAGGCATAATAGACGACTGTGTGGACCGAAGCATACGCAACCTGACATCCATCGGTGCCGACGCCATGCGTGTCACCGACGACATGGTGCTTAACATAATGACGCACAAGGGCTGCTGAAAACACAAAATATCATAAAAAGACGGGACGGAACGCACCATCCCGTCTTTTTTTACGTACATTTGCTATCAATTCTATTGCAAATATTATCTACCTAAAACAAAGACACGTATGAAAGAACTGAAAATGTACATCAACGGCAAGTTCGTTGAAAGCAAATCCGGGAAATGGATTGATGTATTGAACCCCTCTACAGAGGAAGTGATAAGCCGCCAGCCGGACGGCACCATCGAGGACGTAAACGAGGCTCTCGACGCCGCACGCGCCGCACAAAAGCCGTGGGCTGCCATACCGGCAGTGGAACGTGCCGTATATCTGAAGCGCATGGCTGAAGGAATACGCAAGCGCAGAGAGCAGTTCATCGACATCATCATGCGTGAACAGGGTAAGACCATCAGCTGGGCTACTGTCGAAGTGGACGTCACAGCTGAATATTTCGACTATATGGCTTCGTTCGCACGCCACATAGAGGGCGAAGTGATACCCAGCGACCGCCGCGGCGAAACCATCATTCTAACCAAGCGACCCATCGGAGTGGTGGCAGGCATACTGCCATGGAACTTCCCGTTCTTCCTCATAGCACGCAAGGCTGGAGCAGCTCTCATTGCCGGCTGTACCATAGTAATAAAACCGTCGCAGCTCACACCCGAGAACTGTACAGAGTTTGCCCACGTAGTGGAAGAGTCGGGACTGCCTGCCGGCGTCATCAACATCGTAACCGGACGCGGCTCCGTGATAGGCAACGAGATGGCCGGTAGCCCGAAGATAGACATCGTCAGCGTGACAGGAAGTGTAGGAGCCGGCGAAAGCATTATGCGCGCCGCTGCCGCAAACATCACCAAGGTATCGCTCGAACTAGGAGGCAAGGCTCCCGCAATAGTGTTCCCCGACGCCGACCTCGACGCCGCAGCACAGTGGATTCTGGACAGCCGCATCGGCAACAACGGACAGATATGCAACAACGCCGAGCGCGTATATGTACACAAGGACATCAAGGAGAAGTTTACCGAACTGCTTCTGCGCAAGTTTGAGGCAGTGAAAGTGGGCGACCCCTGCCTCGACCATACCGTAGACATGGGTCCGCTCGTAGAGAAGAGAGCTCTCGAAAGCGTAGAGGCAAAGGTGGCAAATGCCATCAAGCAGGGTGCAAAGGTGCTCTGCGGCGGACACCGCGTAGGCGAAAAAGGCTACTTCTATGCAGCAACACTGCTCGACAACTGTACACAGGACATGGACATCA
The DNA here is from genome assembly GCA_947072805.1 of uncultured Prevotella sp. Classification (GTDB taxonomy): domain Bacteria; phylum Bacteroidota; class Bacteroidia; order Bacteroidales; family Bacteroidaceae; genus Prevotella. The sequence goes on along the minus strand of CAMTJK010000194.1, from coordinate 509 downwards.
TACACGAGGAGACGTTTGGTCCGGTGCTGCCCATCGTTGAGTTTGAAGATACCGACCAGGTCATCGCATGGGCTAACGACGTAGAGTACGGACTGGCATCGTCAGTATTCACAAGAAGCATCGACACGGCAGCCAAGGTGACACGCGGACTCGAGTTTGGAGAGACTTACATCAACCGCGAACACTTCGAGGCCATGCAGGGATTCCATGCCGGCGTGAAGAAGAGCGGCATAGGCGGTGCCGACGGAAAGCACGGCGTGGAGGAATATCTTGTTACACACGTGACATACCTCGACACTCACTACGAGTAAGCACATACCGTAAAGATAACGGAAACGGAGCCTTATATGGGTTCCGTTTCTTTTTTACCCAAGAGACAGCCCGCCACGCACGTGCCGATGGTTAAAAAATAATAAGTTGATATGGTTATTTTTGAATTAAATGAAATAAATAATATCTTTGCATAAGACAAGCTGCACTCGGACAACTGAAAACAAGTTTTCTTGTCG
>CAMTJK010000193.1 GCA_947072805.1 uncultured Prevotella sp. | reverse complement strand
CTTGCCGATTTGATGGGACACGAGAGTATTGAAACGACACGTATCTATCTGAGACGCAGCAGTACAGAACAACAGGAAATCGTAGACAAAATTATCACATGGTAGTCCATAAAAGGGATGGCTGTTGAATCAATTGGAGGCGTTATCTTTTCACTCCTCTATATTGGAGTGGTACATCGTCCACAATATCCTCCAACTCCCTGTCCACTTTGGAAAGTTCCTCTTTGGACAAAGCATATATGCAGTCAATTGCCAGTCGGTTGGCTGCTATTTTTCTATGTGCGAGGATGGTTTCTTCGCCACCGATGGAGGGGCGGTTTGCACCGCTCGTCTCTAGATAGTCGTTTACTGCATCACGCATGGTGAACTGTCTCATGCCTGTCTTTGCCCAGTATATAAGGGTATCGGCAGCTGCTTTTCTTGTCTTGCTGTATTCGTTGTCTGTCATAATCCTGATGTTTTGAGTTTGCTAAAAAAGTTTGATACATATCCAAATGTATTGATGTCCGGTAGAATAGCTATCTTTGCTCATGGTTATTTTTTTAGATTTAGCAACAACAAAGATAACCAAAAGGGCTGATACCTCGTGAGAAGTGTCAGCCCTAATTTCGCTTACTCATAAAAGTTTTACCGGACAGCAATAGTTTTGAATACTCCGAATCGTACCCGTAGACCGATATAAATAGATCTGTTTCTGAGTTTATATGTTGTGTTTTACCTTTGTATAAGGTAGGCGACAGTTCGGCAAATGAGATAGTTTTCATCGCGGATGACATGAGATTAAAAGATAACAAAAGAGGGGATCACGTCTATAAGTGCGTAATCCCCTCTTCAAAATATATGTATGAAAATTATTTCTTGTTGAGTGCCATATCAACAGTAACGGCTACAGCAACAGTTGCACCAACCATCGGATTGTTACCCATGCCGAGGAAGCCCATCATTTCAACGTGAGCAGGCACAGACGAGGAACCAGCGAACTGTGCATCGCTGTGCATACGTCCGAGAGTATCTGTCATACCGTAAGATGCAGGACCTGCTGCCATGTTATCGGGGTGAAGTGTACGACCGGTACCGCCACCTGATGCAACAGAGAAGTAAGGCTTGCCTTGAAGTACGCGCTCCTTCTTGTATGTTCCTGCAACCGGATGCTGGAAACGGGTCGGGTTTGTTGAGTTACCGGTGATGGAAACATCAACATTCTCTTTCCAGTTGATAGCAACGCCTTCTCGAACATCGTCAGCTCCGTAGCATCTTACTTTGGCTCTCGGACCATCAGAGTAAGCTATTTCTTTGACAATGTTCAATTCACCAGTAAAATAGTCAAACTTGGTCTGTACATATGTAAAACCGTTGATACGGCTGATAATCATGGCTGCATCTTTGCCAAGGCCGTTGAGAATTGTGCGAAGTGGCTTTTTACGTACTTTATTTGCCATTTCGGCAATCTTTATAGCGCCTTCTGCTGCTGCAAAACTCTCGTGACCGGCGAGAAATGCAAAGCACTCGGTGTCTTCACGGAGCAGACGGGCAGCGAGGTTGCCATGACCGATACCAACTTTGCGATCGTCTGCAACAGAACCAGGAATACAGAAACTCTGCAAACCAATACCAATGGCTTCTGCTGCATCTGCTGCAGTCTTTACATCTTTCTTTATAGCGATGGCGGCACCGCATACGTATGCCCATTTTGCGTTTTCGAAGCAGATACGTTGTGTGTCTTCGCAAATCTGATATGGATCCACGCCTGCGTTCTCGCAAATCTGATTAGCCTCTTCGATGTCTTTGATACCGTTTGCGTTAAGCGCAGCCAATACCTGTTTGATGCGACGCTCGTAGCTCTCAAAACTAACTTTTCTTATCATTCGTCGGTCCTCCTATTATTCTTTACGTGGGTCAATACTCTTAACAATTCCTTGCTCTGCTGTCGTGCGACCGTATGAGCCAGTGAATTTCTTTACTGCCTCGTTGGCATCCATGCCAGCTTTGATGGCTTCCATCATTTTGCCGAGGTGTACGTATTCATAACCACAAACTTGGTTGTCCTTATCAAGGAACATTTTTGTGATATAGCCTTCGGTGAGTTCAAGGTAACGAGTCCCTTTTGCAACGGTGCCATAAAGCGTACCGGTTTGGCTGCGTAAACCTTTGCCAAGGTCTTCAAGACCTGCGCCAATAACGAGACCGTCTTCAGAGAATGCACTCTGCGAACGACCGTAAACAATCTGCAAAAACAGTTCGCGCATAGCAGTGTTGATTGCATCGCATACGAGGTCGGTATTCAGTGCTTCGAGAATTGTCTTTCCGGGAAGTATTTCAGAAGCCATTGCGGCAGAGTGAGTCATACCAGTACATCCGATTGTCTCTACCAGGCACTCTTGAATGATACCTTCCTTAATGTTGAGTGACAACTTGCATGCTCCTTGCTGAGGGGCACACCAACCCACACCGTGGGTATAACCAGAGATGTCTTTGATCTCTTTTGCCTGAATCCATTTTCCTTCTTCGGGAATGGGGGCGGGACCGTGGTTAGGACCCTTGGCAACAACGCACATGTTGTTGACTTCGTTAGAATAAGTCATATTCTTTTCGTTTATATAAAATGAATAATTTGATTTTATGCTTCGGCAAAATTAATAAAATAATCGGAAACACATTCACTTAACGTCGCTCTTTTTTAGTCATTAACTACATTTTCATACAATAGAGTTATTATTTGAATGCAATTCTGTCGTGTATTGATATGCAAGAATGGCAAATGGGGCAAAATATAAGAACGTTTCCCTGTATGCAATATGACAATACATGGAAACGTTCTTATAACTTCTTTGAGGACAGAGGTTTCTTGATGTATATCCTCTATAATGTTTTCATAACAACCTTGGCGGTTTTTAGCCCATCGGCTGTTACGGTAAGTGATACCTTGCCCGGCTCTTTTGTGGAACGCAGAATCACAGTTGCTGTACCATTGTAAAGACTGCGAGAATCCCCAATGGTAAGTTCATCGCTTGTGATGTCGCCGTTTATTACTCCGACTATTTCTGCAGGTCCTTCGACTGAGAATTTCAGTTTGTTTCTTACTCCTTGTACTCTTCTGCCTTTCTTATCTACAGCTACAACATGAATATGTTGCAAATCCATACCGTCAGATTTCCATTCGGTGTTGTCGGTTTCGGCTTTCAGCGTGGTTGCATCAGTGGTAGTTTCTATCTTGTGGCGTGCCACAATCTTTCCTCCAGTTCTTGCCACTGCTTCAATATAACCTTTCTCGTATTTTATTTTATCCCATTTCAGCTTGTTACGTCTCTTCGGATCTTTTGTGTTATTTTTCACGCCAAGGCTTTTGTCATTTACATATAGTTCCACTTCTTCTGCATTTGTATATGTGTATAGCGACATGAGGCTGCCGTCTTTTCGGTTCCAATGGTCGGACATGCGTTGTGTTCCTACTTTTACGTTATTCCATATAGTATTGTCATCGCTGTTTATGATACCTATATGTACCACGGGCTCCTCTGGCTTGAAAATACTTTTAAGGAAATACGCTATCGGCTTAGGTTCAAGTGAGATATCGAATACACCTTGTGTCTAGCCTTTAGCCGGCTATCCGTTTGATTCTCCAAGATAATCTATCATTCCCCAATAAGCAAGGCCTACCACTTTGTTGAGATCCATTTCATAGTAGTTTGGTCCCATCATTGCCGTGTTTGCCTCACTTTGATAGAAAATCATGTTCGGAAAACGACGACCATCGCCGGGGAAATACATATACCGGTAGTTATAGGAGGCGATGTCGGTTTCGTGTACGAGCGGAGCAGGAAGTGAGTCTGTCTTCTGGTTCCTGCCTCTTGGATGCATGGCGACAGTAATCGGACGTGTCGTGTCATATCTGTGAAGCGACTCACGCTGCATCCTGTATGGAGTTACGCCCCAATCAGCGAACGGAAGATTCCAATAGGTCTGTAGCTCATTGCCAAGACTCCACATGATAACTGACGGATGATTACGGTCGCGGCGTATGAATTCCGGTATGTCCTGTTGCCAGAGGTTAACCCACTCAGTTCTCCCTCCTGCAAATTGAGTCAGCCATTTGTCGTAGAGTTCATCAACAACAAGGATGCCGTACTTATCGCATAGGCCAAGAAAGGATTTGCTGTAGGGATTGTGTGACGTACGTACATGGTTGAACCCATATGATTTCAGCAGTTGTATGCGCTTTTCCATAGCTTTGGGGTAGGCGGCAGCACCTAATGCACCAAGTGAATGGTGGTTTGCAATGCCTTTAAGTATGACTTTCTTTCCATTCAGTTTGAAACCGAATTCTGGAGAATATTCTATGGAACGTATACCAAAGTATTCCGATACCACATCGGCAACGCTACCATCGGGCCTTATGAATGATATTACGGCTTTATATAAGTTCGGAGAATCGCAACTCCATAGTTTAGGATTATCAATATATATGCTGTCTAAAACATATTCATTGATTTTTTGACCACGGCTGAATGGAATAATATTTTCTTTCTCGTATATGGTTTCACCGTTAGGACTTGATATGTGGATATTGACCTTTAAGTCTTTGACTTTCAAGAAACATACCATTTCTACTTGTATTTTTACTTTTGCTCTGTCTTCGCTAACCTCAGGTGTCGTTATGTAGAGAGAATGTCTTGTGAAATATTGTTGCGCGTCAGTGATAATGATGTTCACGTCACGGAACAGACCACCTCCGGTATACCAGCGAGAGTTTTCGGGCTTCTGTGTGTTGGCTTTCACCGCGATGACGTTTGTCTCGCCGTAACGAATCATTTTGGATATGTCAATGTCAAATCCAACGTAACCGTAGTCGGTTCCTCCAATGCGCTTACCGTTCATGTAGACATCTCCAACAAGCATTATTCCTTCAAAGTCAAGTACGACTCTTTTGCCTTTCCAGGTGGCATCTGGTGTGATGCTTTTTCGATACCATCCTATACCCATTTCTTTAAAACCTCTTGAGCTTAGGCGACTTTTCACGTTGCTTGCGGCATCGCTGTTGTCTGACTTTTCATTAGCATCAGGAGCGATCCACGGTTGACTGATTTGGAAATCGTGTGGTATGTTAATTATATTCCATCCGCTATCGTCGTAATCGCTGCTTTCTGCACCGACAATATCGCCAGCATGGAATTTCCAACCAAAATTCATCGACTCTACAATTCTTGAATTGTTTTGTTCTGTAATGCCACAAAGGGAATTATCATCATTATGGCAACGTAAAGTAACGTGAGTTCGACGAATTATAAGTGTCTGTAAATTTGGTGATTAGCGAAAATT
>CAMTJK010000192.1 GCA_947072805.1 uncultured Prevotella sp. | reverse complement strand
CCGATTTGGGTTAAAATATAGTGCCCTGCTTGCATTAATTCGCAAAAAACAATTACCTTTGAATCCGCAATCCCTTACGCGGACAAAGCACCGCGATGAAGTAGTAATTACAGAAACTGACAAAACCGATATGAACAGACTCAAGATAACACTCGCCACGCTTGCCGTGGCATTGCTTGCCTTTGCGGTGAGACAGGCGGCACACGCCGATGATAACCGTACCGACGCCGTTACAGCCGCCACACCCGTGCAGACACATACCTTCATGCCCGGAGAGGTAGTGGACGAAGCCACACTGAAGAACCTTGGCACAGACGCCTTCTTCTCTTCGCAACCCATTCCCGACCGTATATTTTCCATAATGAAAGGTAAGAGCTACAAGCCCGACTGTACCGTGCCACGAAAACATCTGCGGTATCTGCTCTGTCTGCACCGCACGCGCGAGGGCAAGGCTGTAGTGGGCGAGATGGTGGTAAACAAGGCCATAGCCGCCGACGTGCTGTACATCTTGCGCAAGCTCTACGACAATGCCTATCCCATAGAACGCATGCGCCTTGTGGACTACTGGAATGCCGACGACGAGCGCTCCATGACCGACAACAACTCTTCGGCGTTCAACTTCAGGTTCATATCGCACACACAAACCGTATCGAAGCACGGACTCGGCATGGCAGTAGACATAAACACGCTCTATAACCCATACTGCAAGCGGCTTTCCGACGGTACCGACATAGTGGAACCGGCAGCTGGCAAGCCATATGCAGACCGCACTAAGAGTTTTCCGTACAAGATAGAGAAGGGCGACCTCTGCTATAGGCTGTTTGTGGAAAAGGGCTTCAAGTGGGGCGGCGACTGGAAGACTATGAAAGACTATCAGCATTTCGAGAAATGACACGTCACGCTTGCCGCCGTGACAATACTTTTTCCTATACCTATTTATATATATAGGATGACACATCCGTCAAGAAGGACATATTCATGCCGTCTTGCCGATAGAGTTATGACGTTATCACCGTCAAGATAGGTCAATTAATCCCCGAATAAGTGTATTTTTTCCGATAAATACCTTGTCCGCTCATCGCTTTTTATTAAATTTGCAGCCTGAATCATATTATTCCTTATACTATTATGGCTGAAACAAAGAAGATAAAGACAGCGCTTGTATCGGTGTTCCACAAGGACGGACTTGACGAGCTGCTGAAGAAGCTCAATGCAGAGGGTGTGAAATTTCTTTCTACCGGCGGTACGCAGACATTTATTGAATCGCTCGGTTACGAATGCGGCAAGGTAGAAGACGTTACTACCTATCCCTCGATACTCGGCGGCAGGGTAAAGACACTCCATCCGAAGGTGTTCGGAGGCATTCTGGGACGCCGTGACAACGAAGGCGACCGTGAGCAGATGGCAAAATACGAGATACCGGAGATAGATCTCGTCATCGTAGACCTCTATCCCTTCGAGGCTACCGTAGCAAGCGGCGCATCGGACGCCGATATCATCGAGAAGATAGACATAGGCGGCATATCGCTCATACGCGCCGGAGCAAAGAACTTCAAGGATGTGGTGATAGTGCCAAGCAAGGCAGAGTATGGCGTACTGCTCGATATACTTAACAAAAAGGGCGCACAGACGGATATAGAAGACCGCAAGATGTTTGCCGAACGCGCCTTTGGCGTAAGCAGCCATTACGATACAGCTATTCACAACTGGTTCAGCAAATAATAAATCAAGATTATGGGATTTTTTTCTTTCGTCCAGGAGATAGCCATGGACCTCGGAACAGCAAACACCATCATTATCAGTGATGATAAGATTGTGGTTGATGAGCCGTCGGTGGTAGCCCTCGACCGTCGCACCGACAAGATGATTGCCGTGGGCGGCAAGGCAAAGATGATGTATGAGAAGACAAACGACAACATCAGAACCATAAGACCGTTGCGCGATGGCGTGATAGCCGACTTCTCGGCGTGCGAACAGATGATGCGCGGACTGATAAAGATGGTTCACACCGGCAGCCGGCTCTTCTCACCCTCGCTGCGCATGGTTATTGGCGTGCCGTCGGGCTCTACCGAAGTGGAACTGCGTGCCGTACGCGACTCGGCTGAACACGCCGACGGGCGCGATGTGTACCTTATCTTCGAGCCTATGGCCGCAGCCATTGGTATAGGCATCGATGTTGAGGCTCCGGAAGGCAACATGATAGTGGATATAGGCGGCGGCTCGACAGAGATTGCTGTCATATCGCTCGGCGGAATTGTAAGCAACAACTCTATTCGCATAGCCGGCGACGACCTTACCGCCGATATACAGGAGTATATGAGCCGTCAGCACAATGTGAAGGTGAGCGAGCGAATGGCAGAACGCATCAAGATACATGTAGGCTCGGCTCTTACCGACCTCGGCGAAGAGGCTCCCGACGACTATATAGTACACGGACCGAACAGAATAACAGCTCTGCCGATGGAGGTTCCCGTATGCTATCAGGAGATAGCACACTGTCTCGACAAGACCGTGGCGAAGATAGAGAACGCCGTACTCTCCGCTCTCGAGAACACTCCGCCCGAACTTTACGCCGACATAGTGAAGAACGGTATTTATCTTAGTGGAGGCGGCGCACTGCTCAGAGGTCTGAACAAGCGTCTTACCGACAAGATAAACATCCCCTTCCATGTGGCTGAAGACCCGTTGCACAGCGTGGCACGAGGCGCAGGCATCGCTCTAAAGAATGTGGATCGCTTCTCGTTCCTCATGAGATAAGCGTCGGATGCTGACGCCAAAGTATAAAACACTCCTCCATACGACGCCGAACATTGCACAAACAGGGCTCTTGCCGTAGATGCAGGGCTGCTCTCCGGCAATGTCCGGCGTCTGATGCAGGACACACAGGGTGCCGACGACCCGACAAAACACGTTAAATCGTATATCGTGCGCAACCTTTTAGTCTTTATCACAAGGTACAGCCATTGGCTGCTCTTCGCAGTTTTAGAGGTGATAAGCATGGTGCTGTTGTTCCAGTATAACAGCTACCAGGGCAGCGTGTGGGTGACTTCTGCCAACGCTGTCACCGGAAAGATATACGAAATGGATGCTGCCGTGGCATCGTTCTTCTCGCTCACGGAAATAAACGAAAGTCTTACGCTTCGCAATATAAGCCTCGAAAGACAGGTGGAACAGCTCCGCCGTCTGTATGCCGAGGCTTCCGGCGACACTGCCGTTGCCACACGCATGGAACTTGAGCTGCTTGACAACTACAGCCTCGTGCCGGCAAAGGTGGTGAGCAACACACTCGACAGGGAGGATAACCTCATGACCATCAACAAGGGAAGTGCCGACGGCGTGAAAACAGACATGGGAGTGGTGTGCGGTCTCGGCGTGGTTGGTGTCGTTTACATGGTATCAGAACATTATTCGCTGGTAATTCCCGTTCTCAACCGACAGTCGAGAATAAGCTGCACCATACGCAACCGCGGCTATTTCGGCTATCTGAGATGGAGCGGCGGCGACCCCACAATCGCTTACGTCGAAGATATTCCGCGACATGCACACTTCAAGCTCGGAGATTGGGTGGAAACAAACGGATATTCATCGATATTCCCATCTGGTGTGCTCGTGGGAAAAATCCTGCAGGTGTATAATTCGCGTGACGGACTGTCTTATCGCCTGAAGGTTCACCTCTCTACCGACTTCGGAAACATACGCGACGTATATGTGATAAACGACAAGAGCATATCGGAACAGGCGGCTTTCATCGAGGCAGCACGCGATTCGATGCGCGAGAAGTCGCACTGACACGCTGAAACGACAACAATAAGGAAATAAAAAAGATTTATGGCAATAGACATAGGCAGGAAAATGCTGTTCTTTTTAGTGCTATGCCTCACGCAGGCACTGGTGCTCAACCGCATGCATCTGTTCGGTTGTGCCACACCGTTGCTCTATGTTTACATGACGATAATATTCCCTTACCGTTATCCCAGGTGGGGAGTGATTCTCTGGAGCTTCTTCCTCGGACTTGTCATCGACTTCTTTTCCAACACGCCCGGCGTGGCTTCGGCGTCGCTTACGCTCGTAGGTGCCGTACAGACAGGCTTCTTCGGTCTCTTCGTTCAGCGTGACGCTCCCGAAAACATTGCCCCCGGAGTAAGTTCGATGGGCTTTTTCAAATTTACTTTCTACGCCTTTGTGCTTGTTCTGCTCCATTGCACGCTCTTTTTCACTCTCGAGACGTTCAGTTTCTTCAACGTCATACAGTGGATAAAGTGCATCGTGGGCAGCACGGCGATAACATTGATTCTTATTCTTACCATAGAGAGCTTGAGAAAGAAGTGAAAGAATACGGACTTGAGAATCGGCGCTTTGTCATTGCCGGCGTGGCTGTAGCCATTGTGGTTGTGTATATCGTCAGGCTGTTCTTTCTGCAGCTGATGAGTGACGATTACAAGAAAAACGCTGACTCGAATGCCTTTTTCAAGAAGATTGAATATCCGTCACGGGGCATCATTACCGACCGTAACGGCAAGTTGCTTGTGTATAATCAGCCTGCTTACGACATTATGGTTGTGACCCGAGAGGCTCGCAACCGCATAGATACTCTTGAACTTTGCCGCACCCTGGGAATCAGCCGCGAATACTTCGATGCCAGAATGGAGAAGATAAGGCGCACCCCGGGCTATTCGCCCTTCACCCAGCAGATGTTCATGAGCCAGCTTTCCGACAGAGAATTCAGTCTCTTTCAAGAAAAGATATTCCGCTTTCCGGGCTTTTACATACAGCGCAGAAGCATCCGCCAGTACCAATATCCTTATGCTGCTCATGTGCTTGGCGATATGGCGGAAGTCTCGCCGACCGATATAGAGGAGGACGACTACTATCAGCCGGGTGATTATATAGGAAAGCTGGGCGTGGAGAGAAGTTATGAGAAAGTGCTGCGCGGCGAGAAAGGCATACAGATTCTGTTGCGCGACGCTCACGGAAGGGTGCAGGGAAGCTATCAGAACGGAGCTTTCGACCGCCGTCCCGTGGCAGGCAAGAACCTGACATTGAGCATCGACCTCAATCTGCAGGCTCTCGGCGAGCGCCTTATGCAGGGTAAGATAGGAAGTATAGTGGCCATCGAACCGTCTACGGGCGAGGTGCTCTGCATGGTTTCGTCGCCGTCGTACGACCCGCGAATCATGGTGGGCAGGCAGAGAAGCAAAAATCATTTTGAGCTTGCACGCGATTCGTGGAAGCCGCTGCTCAACCGAAGCATCATGGGACTGTATCCGCCTGGCTCTACATTCAAGACCACGCAGGCACTCACGTTCCTCAATGAAGGAATAATATCTCCCTCCACATGCTTCACATGTCATCGCGGTTTCTATTTCAAGG
>CAMTJK010000191.1 GCA_947072805.1 uncultured Prevotella sp. | reverse complement strand
ATGTTAAATCCGACCAAATATCTTTACAAATTAACTCTTATTAAGTGCAGTTACGCGTTCGTCTGCCTATTTGCTCGTGGCAAGTCCGCTGCGTTTAGGACGTTTGTAGCTGCGGTATTCGTCAAGAGGTATTTCTATTTCGGGTTCGGTGAGTTCACCCTCGCGTGGCAGACGGAACTTCATATACCTTATGTTCAGTCCGCGCTCCATCCACATAGCCTCGTAATATGTCTGTATGGAGAGAATCCTGCGTGTTGTTTCGTCTATGCCCTCGGTGTGATAGAGGTCTTCGGTGCGGAAGAGTAGCGGCAGACTGTTTCGTTCCACCATGTATCCGGTGTATGTGAAGAGGAAGTTAGAGTCGGTCTTGAGATGTATTATACCTCCGTCGGCAAGGAATCTGCGGTAGCGTTGCATGAAGAACGTGCTTGAAAGGCGTTTGCGTGGGTTCTTCATCTGCGGGTCGCTGAATGTAAGCCATATCTCCTGCACTTCGTCGGGAGCAAAGAAGCGGTCTATAATTTCGATGTTCGTGCGCAGGAAAGCCACGTTTGTGAGCCCCTCTTTAAGAGCCTGTGTGGCACCCGTCCACATTCTTGCACCCTTTATGTCTACGCCTATGAAGTTTACGTCGGGATATAGCTTTGCCAGTTCCACGGTATATTCACCCTTGCCGCATCCGAGTTCGAGTACGATGGGATTGCTGTTGTTGAAATAGAGTTCCCTCCACTTGCCGCGCATCTCGAATTCGGATTGTTCCATCATAGAGTAGGGGTGCTGGAACACGTTTGCATAGCTTGCCATGTCGGCAAACTTCTCTAACTTGCCTTTGCTCATAGTCTTTACGTTATAATGTTTAGCCGCGGCAAAGGTAGCAAAATAAACCCAAATATGTCATTAGATTTCAATTTGTTTTGCTTTTATCTCTGACAGACAGAAAGACCATGAAACCATAGTCTTGTCTGATTGAGAAGCAAAAATGGCATTCGCAGAGAATTTCTTCCCGCGTTCTAATGACCTATTTGGGTTAAATATTGTTGTACCTGTGTATCTTTTTCTTGCCTTATTCTATTACCACTGTAGTCCAGCCGTGCTTGTCTTCCACAGTGCCGTACTGTATGCCACGCAGGTGGTCGTAGAGTTTTTGCGATATCGGACCCGGCTTGCCGTCCTTGCTGAATGTGTATCGCTTGCCGTTGTCGAGGTCGTCGATATACGAGATGGGCGATATCACGGCTGCTGTGCCGCAGGCTCCCGCTTCTTCAAATGTCTCAAGCTCCTCCTCCGGTATTGGTCGCTGTTCCACCTTCATGCCGAGGTCTTCAGCCACCTGCATAAGACTCTTGTTGGTGATGCTCGGCAGTATGCTGGTAGACTTGGGAGTGACGTACGTATTGTTCTTTATGCCGAAGAAGTTGGCAGCACCGCACTCGTCGATATATTTCTTTTCTTTTGCGTCGAGATAGAATTCGCAGGCGTATCCCTTCTCGTGAGCCAGATTGTTGGCGTACAGCGATGCGGCGTAGTTGCCTCCCACCTTGTACTTGCCTGTACCGAGTGGTGCCGAGCGGTCGTAGTCGCGCACAATTACGTATGGATTGGTTGAGAAGCCGCCTTTAAAGTAAGGTCCTACCGGCGTAACGAAGATGAGGAACATGTATTCTTTCGACGGATGTACGCCTACCTGTGCCGACGTGCCGATGAGTAGCGGGCGGATATAAAGTGTTGCTCCGCTCTCGTAGGTGGGAATATACTCCTGGTTGAGGCGAACCACCTTCTTTACCATCTCTTCAAACAGTTCGGTGGGCACTTCCGGCATCAGGATGCCGCGGCAGGTGCTCTGCAGGCGTGCCGCGTTCTCGTTCATTCTGAACACGCGCACTTTGCCGTCCGGACAGCGATAGGCTTTCAGTCCCTCAAAAGCTTCCTGACCGTAGTGCAGACAGGTGGCTGCCATGTGCATCTTTATGTATTCGTCGGAGCTTACTTCTATTTCGCCCCATTGTCCGTTGCGGTAACAGCAACGCACATTGTAGTCGGTCGGTATGTATCCGAACGAAAGATTAGCCCAATCTAAATTTTTCATTGTATCATTATTTTGTTTATTTTAATGCTTTTGTTGCAAAAGTACAGAAAATATCGTATATCTGCAACAATTTGATTGTAAAAATAACCGTTACGGGCTATTCCTTTACATGGTGTAAACAATGTGCCGTCCATGTTGTAGGAATGAGCGGTATGAATGATAAGGCAGTACGGAGTTTCTTGCAGAGCCTTGCCTTACGTGCTCTTTGCGTAGAGCGTCATTTGCTGTCGAGAATCTTCTTTATCTCGTTGTCGGTCTTCGTCAGTTTGTCCTTGCACAGCTTTATCAGTTCCTTTGCTTTTTTCAGCTGTTCTCCGAGCGAGTCTATATCCGGCTCATCGTCTTCCATGTGGCGCAATATTGCCTCCAGTTCGCTCACGGCCTCTTCGTAACTTATGTCCTTTTTCATATCACTTCAGATTTTATTTGTCCTTTATTCAACCTTGTTTCTATCTTGTCGCCGGGTTTCAGTTCGTCGGCGTTCCTCACGGCGTGCCCGTTGTGCAGCGTTATGCTGTATCCCCTTGCCAGCAGTAGGGCAGGGTCGAGTGCCTTTGCCCTTTGGCTTAGCAGGCTCAGACGGTGCTTTTCGGCAGTCATCATGCGTTCGGCGGCCGGTGCTACCGCGCTCTCAAGCAAGCCTATGCGCCTCTTTTCCGCTTCTGTACGTTGTCCTATGGCGCGTATCAGCCTTTCAGCCATGATGTCGAGACGTGCTTCCTGCCGTGTTTTCACCACGCTGAACAGTGAAGGCAGGCGTTCCGACAGGCTGTTCACACGCAGTCGTTCACGCTGCATCACCATTGTCACCGTGCGCACTATGCGGTTGCTGCACTCGTTTATCCTGTCGGCGGTGGTTTTCAGGCGGCTTATCAGCAGTGCGGCGGCAGCCGTGGGCGTCTTTACCTTTGTGTGCGACACCATGTCGAGCACCGTTTCGTCGCGGTCGTGACCTATTCCCGTAATTACCGGCAGCGGGAAGTTGGCTACATTTTCGGCGAGGGCAAGCGAGTCGAAGCCGCTCATGTCGCTTGTGGCGCCGCCTCCGCGTATTATCACCACGCAGTCGAAGCTGTCTGCCATACGGTTTATGTCGTCGAGAGCGCTGATAATGCTTTCTTCTATCCTTTCTCCCTGCATCACCGCCTGGAAGAGCCGTGTGGTAAAGGCAAAACCGTACTCGTTTTCGGTGAGCTGGCGGCAGAAGTCACCATATCCGGCAGCCGTTTCGCTCGATATTACGGCAATGCGCTGTGCGAACATGGGCAGGGAAAGTTCTCTGTTTAGGTCGAATACGCCCTCTTCTTTCAGTCTCCTTACTATCTCCATACGCTTGCGCGCCATGTCGCCAATGGTGAACGAGGCATCTATGTCGGTCACTATCCACGAGAAGCCGTAAGCCTCGTGAAATTGCGGGTACACCTTCATCCTCACTTTCAGTCCGGCGTGCAGTGTCTGTCGGGTTACACGCTCGAAGTGGGCACGCAGCAGTACCCACGATTGCCGCCAGCATTTGGCTTGTGCGCGGGCTATGGGCGTATTGCCGGCAGGCTCTTTTTCCACGAGTTCCATGTAACAGTGTCCTTTGCTTTCGCGTACCTCCGAGAGTTCCGCTTCCACCCAGTATTCGTCAGGCATGGTGTTGCCTATGATGCAAGCCACAATATTGTTGAGCTCGTAGAGAGAGAACGTCTTGTCGTCTGTTTCGCGAATTATTCCGGTCTTCATACGATGTGAATTAGAATAAATATATGCTGAAATCCGGTATCCCGTAACCGAAGATATTGTCGGGATTATTGCGGTTGTTGCCGCATTTCCTTACCATCTCTATTATCTGGTGAGCCGTAAGGTCCTGCCGCGACTGCCACAGGCACGCCACCAGTCCGCAGACAATGGGCGAGGCGAACGACGTGCCCATGCTTTGTATTATTGTTCCGCGTCCCGATATCACGTTGGCAGGCGCACCTATTGCCATGACGTCGGGCTTTATGCGTCCGTCCTGCGTGGGACCGACACTGCTGAAAGCCGCATTCTGCAGTTTCGGTGTAAGTGCTCCTACTGCAATCACGTTTTCAGCATCAGCCGGGAAGCCTATCTTCTTCCACGGTCCCATGCCTAAGTTACCGGCGCTGCACACCATTACAATGCCCTTGTCTGCCAGCATCGATGCCGATTGCGATATGAAGGCAGTCTTTCCGTCCATCTCCTTGTAAGTGTGGTCGCCGCAGTGGTTGTCAAATTCGCTGTAACCCACGCTGCTGTTTATTATGTCCACGCCTGCCGAGTCGGCAAATTCTGCCGCCATTGTCCAGTAATCCTCTTCTATGGGCATCTCTGTCTGTATGTCTTCGCATCGCAACAGCCAGAAGGAGGCCTCGGGAGCCGTGCCTACAAACACTTGCGGCACGTTGGCAGCCATGACAGAAAGCACTTTCGTCCCATGGTCGGCGTTGCGGTATATGGCAGGGCGTGTGTTGTTGGCATTGCCACATTCGTCGCTTTTTGTTAATGTACGGTGGAACACGAAGTCGTGTTCGCCTGCCAGCCGTATGTTTCTCAGGGCAGGTATCAGGTCGGTGTTTAGAAATCCTCCGTCAAGTACGGCTATGGTCATGCCTTTTCCTCTGTATCCTGCGTTGTGCAGCGTGTGCCCGTTAAGCAGTTTGGTCTGTTCCTCTGTGGCTCCGTAGTGTGATGTCTCGAGCGAATCCCATTTGTTGAACGTCACGTGCAGTCCCTTCGGGTTCTCTTCCGGGATGAGCGAGTCGGGCATCTGCCACACCAGGCGGCAGTCCTTCACGCCCTCTATGGCTTTAAGGCTGTTATCCACGCCGCTGTCTGGCACGAGCACGAGCACCGTATTGTGCCACCGGCTGGTGCCCACCACCTTCAGTCCGCTTTTTCTTAATAGTTTCAGATACCTCTCGCTGACGGGCAGATCGGTGGAGTCCACCTGTATGTTCTGTCTCTTCCGCCGTTCGATGGCTCTCTTCGAGAGAAATGTTTGCGGTTTGTCCAGCCTGTGACGCGTGCCTTTCTTGTCGTTCAGTGTGAGCCTGTAAATACAATCCTTGCGTGTCTTGCCATTGTCGTCGGCTGCGGATGGCATTGCAGAAAATGCCGCAGCGATAACAATGATGATGACTTTCAGTATATATTTTCTTGTCATTAGGCTTGAGTGTAGTGTGTATGTAGTGAGTTCTATGAACTGTAGGTGTTTGTAATTCTGACTATTAGCACATGTCGTTGTAACCCTGCCGTGCTCGGATGCAGGCAGTTACACACAGTAATCGTAATGGTCAGCGCGGACAAAGTTACAGTAATAATTTTTTATGACAGTTGATTTCTGCAAGTTTTTGATGGAATGATGCAAAAATACGCGTAGGAATTGTCTTGTCGGGCAGTTGGAATGAGCCTCGTAACTGCGCTTAATGAAAGTTAATTTGTAAAGATATTTGGTCGAATTTAAC
>CAMTJK010000190.1 GCA_947072805.1 uncultured Prevotella sp. | reverse complement strand
CCAAATATCTTTACAAATTAACTTTCATTAAGTGCAGTTACGAGCCCATGCCGGCGGTAACTTTTCGACAGTGTGAGGCAACCTTCGGGAAGAGGCGATGCAGATGACAGCAGCATTGCTTTCAGCATACATACTTCATGCAGCAGCATGGTAATGAACTATTTGGGTCGATTAGAACATCAACAAAGTACAGAATATGCTGAAAAGCAGCACGAATAGCAAAAAAATAGTTTTACAATCTCTTTTCTCGTCATTTTTACCTATATTTGCAATCATAATATACTATTATTGTGTAAGTTCTAACAATAAAAAGCCTATATAAGAAAAAGGAATACCGCTATTCCGCTCATGCAGACGTCGCACACAATGTGCCCAACAGCCGAATGTGCAATAGAAGGCCGTCGGACCTGCCTTTCTTACCATACGAAAACAGAATGCAACACGGTCGGGAAACAGAAGCGACAAAAGAGACAGCACTGTGCCGCCCACAAGGAAAGCCGGCACCATGCAACGGAAAGGCGGAAACGTACGGCAACACGCAGGGGAGAGCAATGTACACATTAAGAATACATAAAAAACAAAGATATGATGAAAAAGATTTCTATATTAGTTCCATGCTGCAACGTAGAGAAGTATGTACGGGAATGTCTGGACAGTATCAAGAATCAGACCTACACCAACATAGAAGTGATATGTATAGACGACGGAAGTACCGACAGTACAGGAAAGATTCTTGACGAATACGCTGCTGCCGACTCGCGCTTCACCGTCATACACAAACCTAACTCCGGATATGGAGACTCCATGAACAAAGGTCTGGAGATGTGTACAGGCGACTATGTGGGCATAGTGGAGTCGGACGACTGGATTGAGCCTGACATGTACGAGATTCTACTACAGACTTGCCTGGATAACGATTTGGATCTCATTCACTGTCTGTGGCAGCAAGGACCTACGGGCACCGAAACCGTAGACGAGATGGACTGGATAAAGAAAAACACCGTCTACTCGCCCCTGGAGGAACCCACTGTTTTATGTATGCAACCATCCATATGGGCGGCTCTCTACCGTCACGATCTGTTGGAAGAGGGACGGAAAGTGCGCTTCCTGCCTACACCGGGCGCAAGCTTCCAGGACACATCATTCGCCTTTAAGGCTTACACAAAGTCGAAACGCTTCATGCTTTTGAACAAAGCATTGCACCACTACCGCATAAACCCGAATTCGTCGGTTTCCTCTTCAAGCAAGATATTCTGTACCATAGACGAATGGATGGAGATGAAGCGATGGATAAACGAAGACAAATCGCTGAAAGAACAGATAACTAAGTCGGACATCCTGCCAAGAATCATACACGGAGGACTAAGATGGAACTACGACCGGCTGACCGTAGTGCCGAAGTTGATGTTTCTCAGAGCGGCAAGCCGCTTCCTGCGCGAATTGGACAAAGACGGACTGTTCAACCTTTACAACTACAAGAACAGAGAAGGCGGACAAGACCTTGCGCTCACGCTTCGCGACCCACAGGAATTTCACAACAAGCAGGTCATGAGGATGGTAAACGAAGTGTTTGAGGGAAAAACACAGAGCTATACCGGCGAACAGAAAGACCTGATATCTATCATCGTACCATGCTATAACACAGCAAAATACATACAATCCTGCCTGACAAGCATCATTGTGCAAAGCTACAGGAACATCGAAATAATATGCGTGGACGACTGTTCAACGGACGATACGGCAATGATTGTACGACACATGATGCGAAAGGACAAAAGAATATCCTTTATATGCACCGAAAAGAACAGTGGTCAGTCTGCATCAAGAAACCTCGGCATGAAGCTTATTCATGGAAATTACATTATGTTTGTGGACGGCGATGACTGTCTGATGCCCAATGCCATAGCCAAACTATACTCTTCCATGACCGATGACTGCGACGTGGTGATAGGTAGTACGAAAGTAGGCTACGAGGGAGGCAGAGAAGCGTATGGTGGCATACCTAAAAGCGATGACAAATATTATACGATAAAGAAGACAAAACTGGTTGATATAAGTAAAGACCAGAAAGACATACTTGGTGTAAATGTCAGCGCATGGGGCAAGTTGTGGAGACGTTCCATCATAGAGAAATACGACATCACCTTCCCTGAAGGACTGCTCTATGAAGATGCCAACTTCTTCTGCAAATATCTCTGCGCCGCACCGAGAGCTCTGATGATAAATGATAAGACCTATTATTACAACCGGCATATGTCAAACTCCATCATGAGCAAGACTTTTTTCAATAAAGAGCCCGGATTATCCATTATGCACATTTATATATTGGACGACCTGTACAAGTTTGTTTGCAGCAGAAAGCTCGAGGAAATAGGCAGGAAAGTATTGCACACTGTCTACGAACCGTACTTCTGGTTTGCGTACAACTATTCTCCCGAATCTGAAATAGACAAGGTGGTTTCAACCATGTGCAGGATTCTGAAAGAACAGGATGCCGATGTAAGCGACAATCCATTGCTTACATACATAAAGAGTTTTGACGATGTTTCTAAAACACAACTATTCCTTGACGTTTACAATCTGAGAGGAGAAATTAAATCGTTAAAGAAAAAGAAATCGTTCTGGAGGAAGATTTTTCACCGCAGATAAGAACAAAAAGCGATAGATATAAAGATGCTACCAATAAAAATTGATTTGCCAAACTCCTTCTTCAACAAGGAGATACGGTGTGACTACACCGTCTCGAAACAAGCCAAGGAACTATGGGCTGTGCTGCTGGACTTGCTGTGCGAGTTTGACGGCGTATGCAAAAAACACAATATAGAATACTCGCTGGATGCCGGCAGCATGCTCGGAGCCGTAAGGCACAAGGGATTCATTCCATGGGACGACGATGTTGATGTGATATTACTACGCCCGGAGTTTGAAAAACTCTGCAAAATAGCTCCTCAAGAATTTTCGCATCCTTATTTCTGGCAGACAAACGATACCGACCCGGGCTCACTGCGCCGCCACGCTCAACTGAGAAACAGCGAAACGACATGCATACTGAAAAGCGAAACAGAAGACAGTGTTCCGATATATTCCTTCAATCAAGGAATCGCCCTTGATGTTTTCGTTCTGGATGCCATACCCGAGGATAGAAATGTATTGTCGGCATGGCGTAAGGAACTGGCGGAACATATCGATGCCATGTGGGAAATGAGGCATCTCTTCTACAAAAACAATCGCCCGGAATGGCTGAAAGAAGCCATACTGGAGGAAGCACACCGCTATGATGAGATAGTATCGCAATTCAACGACAAGAACTGCCAGCTTGTATCCAACGTCTCACTTATTCCGGAACGTAAGGAATCGGACTACTTCAAGAAGGAAATATTCCTTGATCTTACTGACTACGAGTTCGAAGGCTTCTCGTTCCCGGGACCGCGACGTTATGAAGATATGCTCAACGGCTATTACGGAGACTGGCACAAATATGTGATTAACAACGGCATGCACGGAGAAGTGCTGCTGGACACACACAAGAGCTACACCTCATATCTGCAAAAACAAAAGGACAACAATGCAGAAAACCTGCATCCTCTTACAAAAGTACTCATACAGAGAAACAGAGCATGGAAAGAATGTGAGGATAAAGGTAGGGAATGCAAAGAAGCCTGGAAAGAGTGTGAGGTAAAAGATAAGGAACTTGAACGCACAAAGAATGAGATGGAGAGTATTCTGAACGAAATGGGAACCTTGAAAGTATCGTATGACGAACTGTATAAAAAGTACCAGAAGTGGAATCCCTCAAGATTTCTTCATATCTTCCGGAAAAAAGACAAAGCATGACTCCAAACCGCTCATCAACATTGTGACGGCAACAAGCTATATTCTTGAGCTGACATGTCTACGCACTGACGGCGCAACGGCTTTGTGGGGGCAATAAAAAGTATACAGCATGACATTATCACAAGATATTGCCATGCTGTATGTGTTTTTGTTTCTACAAAATTCTTTGGGCTTGACGACTATCAATATTCGTCTTCGTTGAAAAGGAAGTCTTCCTTAGTGGGATAGTCGGGCCAGATATCTTCAATACTCTCATAAACGTCGCCCTCATCCTCTATTTCCTGCAAGTTCTCTAATACTTCGAGGGGAGCGCCCGAACGGATAGCATAATCTATCAATTCTTCTTTTGTGGCAGGCCACGGTGCATCTTCAAGTTTTGAAGCCAATTCAAGAGTCCAATACATAGTTATAAGTTTTTACGTCAATTTTATCATATCATATGTCGCCGCAAAAGTAATCATTTTATTCTTATTTACAAGTATTACACCATGTTTTTTCGCTTCTTCCTGCTACAAAATTGAGTTTTTTTGCCAAAACAAAGAGATAATCCGACAACCGGTTCACGTAACTGATAATGTCGGGTGAAACAGCTGCTTCGTCGGCAAGCGCAACAATACGGCGTTCCGCTCTGCGGCATACCGTTCTGCAGACATGTGCCACCGATGCCGCCATCGTACCTCCGGGCAATATGAAGCCCTGCTTCTCGGGTAGCATGTCGAGAATCGCGTCTATCTCTTTCTCCACCTCTTCCGTTTCGCCCTCCGGCAACTTTGCCGACGCATAAAGCGGCGTACAGCTCTGGTCGGTAGCAAGATGTGTTCCAACCCTGAAAAGGTTGCTCTGAATACGCTCCACAAACGTCTTGTCGCTGCCTTCATCCATAAGCGAGGCAAGCATGCCAAGCTGCGCGTTCAGTTCGTCCACAGTGCCATAAGCTTCAAGGCGTATGCTTTGCTTGCCTATCCTTACCCCTCCGACAAGAGTTGTCGTTCCCTTGTCACCGCCTCGGGTGTATACTGTTGTTATTCTTTTCATGGTGATATCAAAAATTTACTTTATAGTTCTGCTTGAATCTGTCTGTATCGAGAAATACCACGCCGGCATAATAAAGGTCGAATGTCACGCCTACACGCCTGTCTTTCTGCATCTGTCTCCAGAAAGCTCTGGCATCGGCACTGTCTTTTATGCCTTCAAATATAAGTAGCGATGTCCTGGACGACTTTTTAAAAGCCTGCTCCACAATATCCCTGTAGTTGCCTTTCAAGGTTATCCTCATCATATCGAGCGTATCTGTGGCTGTCACATCATCAACAATGCGTGCCTTTCTGCAACCTGCGTGCATATATAATATGTATAAGTCGTTGGTAGGATGTGCATCCACAATAACTGACGGCTGAAGATAATTGCTTGCTCTGAAATAGAACTGTGCAAGCTTTCGCGAAATGGCGTCTGCCCCGGGATGCTGATGCAGCAACTCTTCGTAAGCATAATAAGGATAATGCTCGTTGATTACATATCTGATGAAAGCATAATCCGTTGGTGATTGCACTCCGAAGCCGCGGCAAAGATGCAGCCTTCCGAGCCAAACGAACAATCTCATGATACGGTTTTTCATCACACTGCCAACTGATTAGGTTTTTCGCTACACTCATACTGCAGGACACAGAACAGTCCCACCTTATATTATATATAACGCTGCGATTACGATGATATTGCATTTCCAC
>CAMTJK010000189.1 GCA_947072805.1 uncultured Prevotella sp. | reverse complement strand
ATACGTATTTTTCTGAACAAAAGTCCTGCCATCATGGCAAGGGTAATGCCCGTAGCGTTGGCGGCGAGGTCTATCCAGTCGCCACTTCTGCGCCCGCCGGTGCAATATTCCTGCAACAATTCTATGACACCGCTCATCACAACAGGTGCCAGCCACGCCCATATCACAACGCGGCAGAGACCTATTGAAGAGTGCCTCCGCAAATATTCTATCCACAAAACGCCGCACGTGCCTCCATACATTATTATATGTACCCACTTGTCTATGAAGGCAACATTGTCGAGTTCGGTCTTTGGCGGCGTGAAAAAAGACAGGTACCATATAACCGCAAAAAGCATTACCGAAAACGGATAAAACCTTACTTTCCTTACTATTTGACGCAAAACAGTCATATTCACTTCCAATTTAGGCACAAAAGTAAGAATAATTTTATACTTTTGCAACTGATTTTGACCTAAACGAACAGTATGGAAGAACTGAAGAGAGCAAATTTCGGCAGCAAACTCGGTGTTATCCTTGCCACGGCAGGCTCTGCCGTAGGTCTGGGCAACGTGTGGAGATTTCCCTATATGACAGGCGAACACGGCGGTGCCGCCTTTATCTTTCTCTACATTGCCTGCGTCATGCTGCTCGGAATACCCTGCATGATAAGCGAATTTATCATAGGACGACACGCACAGGCCAACACGGCACGGGCATACGGCAGTCTTTCGGACAACAAGATGTGGGCTCTCGTGGGCTATCTGGGTGTCATCACGGGCTTTCTCATCACCGGATATTACGCCGTGGTGTCAGGATGGTGCCTGCAATACATCTACGCCTCGCTGTTCGGCGAACTGAGCGGCAATCCCGACTACATCAAAGAATACTTCAATACGTTCTCGCAGAACCCGATACGCCCCATAGTGTGGGCTGTGATGTTTCTTTTCATCACCCATTTCGTCATAGTGAAAGGCGTGCGCGGCGGCATTGAAAAGGCGTCGAAGATGCTAATGCCTACCCTTTTCGTGCTTCTGCTCTGCATTGTCGGCGCTTCCTGCATGCTGCCTGGGGCTGGCAAAGGCATTGCTTTCCTCTTCAAGCCCGACTTCTCAAAGGTAAACAGCGACGTGTTTCTCGGTGCACTCGGACAATCTTTCTACTCGTTGAGCATCGCAATGGGCTGCATCTGCACCTATGCCTCTTACTTCAGCAGACAGACCAACCTGTCACGCTCTGCCATACAGATCAGCGTTATAGACAGTATTGTGGCCATCCTTGCCGGACTGATGATATTTCCCGCCGCATTTTCGGTGGGAGTAAATCCCGACAGCGGTCCGTCGCTCATCTTCATCACCCTGCCCAACGTGTTCCATCAGGCTTTTTCGTCGATGCCTCTCGTCGGCTACATCATCTCACTGCTGTTCTACGCCCTGCTGTCGCTGGCTGCCCTCACCTCACTGATATCGCTGCACGAGGTGAGCACGGCTTTCCTGCACGAGGAAACACATCTCAGCAGAAAGGGAGCCGCCTTTACCGTGACCGTGACATGCTGCATCATAGGAGCATTCTGCTCGCTGTCGCTGGCAGGATACGAGGGACTGCAGATAGCGGGCAAGTCGCTGTTCGACTGGTTCGACTTTATCACCGGACAGATATTCCTTCCCGTCGGCGGTTTCCTTACCTGCATATTCATAGGATGGGCGGTACCGCACAAGATAGTGCGCGACGAGTTTACCAACTACGGCACGCTGAGGGGCAGGATGTTCCACTCCTACCTCTACTGCATAAAGTTTTTGTGCCCCGTAGCCATCTTGCTCATCTTTCTTCACCAGCTCGGAATAATATAAAAACACTCATATCATGGCACCACAAGACAGAGGCAACTTTGGCAGCCGCCTTGGAATAATCCTCGCAACGGCAGGCTCGGCAGTGGGACTTGGCAACGTATGGCGTTTCCCGTTCATGACAGGACAGAACGGAGGCGCCGCCTTCATCATCATCTACATTGCCTGCATACTTATACTCGGCTTGCCGGGCATAGTGAGCGAGTTTATAGTGGGACGTCACTCGGCATCCAACGCCGCACGCGCCTACGGCAACCTGTCGGGCAACAAAGGCTGGCGGGCCATAGGTTATCTCGGCATCGTCACCTCAACCATCATCCTCGGCTTCTACGCCGTGGTGGCAGGATGGTGTCTCGAATATTTCACCTCTTCACTGACAGACGACATAGTGGGCGACACCGCATACGTAAAGAACTACTTTTCGACCTTCGTGTCACACCCTTACAAGTCGGCCCTGTGGGGTATATTGTTCATACTGCTCACCCACATAGTCATAGTGAGAGGTGTGCGCGGCGGCATAGAAAAGGCGTCGAAGATGCTCATGCCCACCCTTTTCGTGCTCCTGCTCATCATCGTCGTGGCTTCATGTCTGCTGCCCGGCGCCGGCAAGGGAATAGAATTTCTCTTCAAGCCCGACTTCAGCAAGGTGGACAGCGAGGTGTTTCTTGAAGCCCTGGGACAGGCTTTCTTCTCGCTAAGCCTCGGAACGGCTTGTCTCTGCACCTACGCCTCTTACTTTGGCAAGGACATAAACCTGCTACGGGCAGCAGGACAGATAGCCGTCATCGACTCTATCGTGGCCATCCTTGCCGGACTGATGATATTTCCCGCCGCATTTTCGGTCGGCATCAGTCCCGACAGCGGTCCGTCGCTGCTCTTCATAACACTGCCCAACGTGTTCCACCAGGCTTTTTCGTCCATACCTATGGTAGGTTACATAATAGCCATACTGTTTTATGCCCTCATGGCTCTCGCCGCTCTCACATCTACAATATCCATGCACGAGATTGGCACGGCGTTCTTCCACGAAGAGATGCAACTGAAACGGCGCGGCGCGGCATGGATAGTGACGGGCATCACATCGGTGATATGCGTGCTGTGCGCCCTCTCCGTGGGAATGTTGCCACAGATAAGCGTGATGGGAAAACCGCTCATGGACTTCTTCGACAGCCTTACGGCACAGTTCCTCATGCCTATGGGCGCCTTCCTGACATGTATATACATCGGCTGGTTCGCGCCGCATCACGTGGTGAGAGGCGAATTTACCAACAACGGCACGCTGCCGGGACGATTCTTCCACACATACCTTTATGTGGTGAAGATTATCTGCCCTATATGTATTGCACTCATCTTCCTCCATCAGCTGCATATTATCTGACGGAAAGGCTGGGAAATATCAACGTAAATGAAGATTTCTGACAAATTCTACTATCGAAAGTCGGACAGCAGGATACTTGTTGGCCTGCTGATAATGGCAGGCATCTGCATGGTACTGATGTGGATGTATGAAGGCGACAAGGGCACGACTGAAGAGAACGGCGCGGAGAATATTGCGATGGAATCGGGGAAAAGCAACGAAAAGGCCCCATTTCATCGAAAAAAACAAGGGTATTATTATACTGCAGAAGCGAAGGCGGAACTCTTCACCTTCGACCCCAACACGGCAGACAGCACGACGCTGCTCCGCCTCGGACTGCAACCGTGGCAGGTGCGCAGCATATATAAGTACAGAGCACACGGCGGCGTGTACCGCAGGGCGGAAGATTTTGCCCATCTGCCCGGTCTTACCGTCGGTATGTACAGGCGGCTGAAGCCATACATACGCATTTCGCCCGACTACCTGCCTGCCGCATCGCTGCCCGAAGCAAGCTACGAAGACCGTGACACCGTGCGCTTCCCCATAAAACTAAAGGAGGGCGAGCACATTGTGCTGAACAGAGCCGACACCACAGCACTGAAACACGTGCCGGGAATAGGCAGCGGATATGCACGCGCCATCATTGCATACGGCGAAAAGCTGGGAGGGTATGTCAGCATAGACCAACTCGATGAAATCGGCGATTTTCCGCAGGAAGCAAAGAAATATCTCGTCATTGAAAACCCGACAACACGGCGCATGAACATAAACAAGCTGACAATATCGCAACTTAAACGACATCCTTACATAAACTTCCACCAGGCTAAGGCCATCGACGATTTCCGACGGCTTTACGGTCCGCTGAAAAGCCTGCAACAGCTGAAACTGCACCGCGACTTCCCGCCCAAAGCCATAGAAAGGCTCGAACCTTACGTGGAATACTAAGAAAAAGCAGCACCGCAGCCATGAAGATAAACAGCCATCCATTTGCACGTCCGTTCTACGTAATGCTGAAGCCGGCAGGCTCACGCTGCAACCTTGTCTGCCGCTACTGTTACTACATGGAGAAACGGCATTTCTTCGATGAAACCGCCGATTTTTGCATGTCCGACGACATTCTCGAGCGGTTCACACAACAATACATAGAGGCGCAAACCACACCCGATGTGCTGTTTACATGGCATGGAGGCGAACCGCTGCTGCGCCCGTTGCAATTCTACAAGAAGGCTCTTGAACTGCAAAAATGCTACGCTGCAGGACACCATATAGACAACTGTCTGCAGACAAACGGCACACTGCTCAACGACGAATGGTGCGAATTTCTGCGCGACAACAACTTCCTCGTAGGTGTTTCCATCGACGGTCCGCGCCATCTGCACAACATTCTGCGCGGAAACTCGTTCGACAAGGTGATGCGCGGCATAGAACTGCTCGACCGTTACAACGTACAGTGGAACGCCATGGCAACGGTGAACAGTGCCAACGTCGGGCATCCGCTTGAGTTCTACCGCTTCTTCAAGAGCATAGGCTGCCGTTACATCCAGTTTACACCCATTGTGGAACGCACGGACGGCATGGTGGCGACAGCCATCGACAGCAACGGAGAAGACGAGGCTGAAATGATGCGGAAACTGTCAAAAGAGTCGATTTCATCGAGACAATGGGGCAATTTTCTCTGCACTGTATTCAGCGAGTGGGTGCGCCGCGACGTAGGCGAGACATTCGTGCAACTGTTTGATGCCACACTTGCCAACCGCGTGGGTGTAGCACCGGGAATATGCTCCATGGCTCCCACCTGCGGACAAGCCACAGCCATGGAGTTCAACGGCGACATGTTCTGCTGCGACCATTTCGTGTTTCCGGAGTACCGTCTGGGGAATATCGGCGACAGAAGCATCACCGAGATGATGCTCGACAAGCGTCTCCGGCATTTCGGCAGTGCCAAACGTACTTCTCTTCCGCGCCAGTGCCGCGAGTGCCGGTGGCTGTCCCTGTGCAACGGCGAGTGTCCCAAGAACCGTCTGCTGCACGACTGCTACGGAGAAAGCGGACTGAACCTGCTCTGCGAGGGTTACCGCCGCTTCTTCCAACATGCTGCGCCCGCAATGGATTTCATGGCGCAAGAGCTGGCTGAAGGGCGTGCACCGGCTAACATTATCAACGATACCGCAATGCAAAAGCTATATATCTGACGCAAAAAACGGTATTTATAATGTTATGAGCAATTTATCACCATACTGTCTGACGAGCGATTTGGATTTAAAACTATTATCATTTCGTTTTACAATTCGTGAAAGGCTTGCTTCTTCGTACCGGTTTCCATTGTCTCCTAATTGCTTTTTTACAGCTAATTAATTGATACATAAGAGAAACTATTTCGTACAAACAAACAAATATTCACACATTATATATAACTTTGCAGCCAGAAAAAGAAAGACTTATCCATTTTTACAATCATTCAACCCATTTTTT
>CAMTJK010000188.1 GCA_947072805.1 uncultured Prevotella sp. | reverse complement strand
ATTCGACCAAATATCTTTACAAATTAACTTTCATTAAGTGCAGTTACGAGCCCATGCCTGCTGTCTTTCTCACCGGAAATAAAAACAGGCCGCTTTCCATCACGGGAAACAGCCTGCCGACTTAAAGTCTTATTAGAAATTTACACAATTAAACGCGGATATCACCTCGCGCTATACGTTATCAATTATCTTGCTTATTTCAGCGAATATATCCTCGAGAGCGCCGTAGCCCTTCACCCTGTGGTGTGTGCCGTCCGCCTTATACCAGTCTATGAGCGGTGCTGTCTGCGAGTGGTACACGCCCAGGCGCTTCCTTATGGTCTCTTCGTTGTCGTCGGAACGACCGCTTTCCTTGCCTCTGTTGATGAGCCTTTCCATGAGTACGTCCTCCGGCACATCGAGTTCTACCATTGCCGCCACCTTGTGACCGCGCTCTTCGAGCATCTTCTTCAGCGCCTCCGCCTGCGGTATGGTACGTGGGAAGCCGTCGAATATGACACCCTTGTGTTCTTTCCCGAAGCTGTCGTACACTCCGGCGAGTATGTCTATCATCAGATTGTCAGGTATCAGCTGCCCGTTGTCGATGAATCCCTTTGCCGTCTTGCCGAGTTCGGTGTTGTTCTTTATCTCCTCGCGAAGCACGTCGCCCGTAGATATGTGTCCGAGCCCGTACTTCTTGATTATAAGTTCGCTTTGCGTTCCCTTACCTGAACCGGGAGCGCCGAATATCACTATATTCTTCATCTTTTAAAAAAATATCTTTTATACCTTAATAATATTGTTTTTGTAGTCAGTCTTCCTTTATCACATATATTTCTTTCAGTCCCCTTGCCTGCTGGTCGTAGTCAAGTCCGTAACCGAGGATGAAGTCGTTGGGAATGCGGAAAGCCACATACTCAATGTTCAGGTCCACTTTAAGTCTTTCGGGCTTGAGCAACAGAGTGCAGATATGTACCGATGCGGGGTTGCGCGTGCCTATACTCTCTATCATTCTCGTCATTGTCAGTCCGCTTTCCACTATATCCTCTACTATTACCACCGTTCTGCCATTGAGGTCTTCGTTTATTCCTATCACCTCCTTTATTTTTCCGGTAGATGTTGTGCCTTGGTATGAGGCGAGTTTTACAAACGAGATTTCACAAGGTATTGTCATTTCTCGCATCAGGTCGGCGGCAAAAATGAAAGAACCGTTCAATACGGCGAGAAACAGTGGGTTCTTTCCCTCCAGGTCCTTGCTCATCTGTGCAGCAAGAGCCTTGACACGTGCCTTTATGGCGTCTTCAGTGATAGATGTTTCGAACATCTTATCCTTTATTTTGACTATGCTCATGATGTCATTTGCTATATTTTGGGGCAAATTTAGCAAAATTCCGTCAAAGAAGAGGCAGGATTGTCATTAATTTTGTATTTTTGCCGCATGAAGATCTTCACGAGCGCTCAAATCAAGGAGCTGGATAACTACACAATAGAGCACGAACCCATAAAATCCATCGATTTGATGGAGCGTGCCGCTCGCGCCATTACGCGTGCCATCACCGACTGCTGGCACAACGACACACCGGTGGTGGTGTTTGCCGGACCGGGCAATAACGGCGGCGACGGGCTTGCCGTGGCAAGAATGCTGGCAGAACTCGACTACAGCGTATCGGTCTTCCTTTTCAATATCTCCGGTCACCTGTCCAACGAATGTTCGGCAAACAAAGCGCGTATTGCCGAAAGCAAGAAGATAAAGGAGTTTATCGAGGTGACGCAGGAGTTCAATCCCCCACAGCTCACAGCCGAAACGCTCGTTGTAGACAGTCTGTTCGGCTCGGGCATAACAAAGCCTCTTGCCGGCGGCTTCGCCTCGCTGGTCAAGTATATCAACGCATCGCAGAGCAAAGTGGTGAGCATCGACGTGCCTTCGGGACTTATGACCGAAGACAATACCTACAATGTGAGGGCAAACATCATTCGTGCCGACCTCACGCTCACACTGCAACACAAGAAACTTTCGTTCCTCTTTCCCGAAAACCAGACGTTCATCGGACGCCTCAAGGTGCTCGACATACGCATAAGCAAGGAGGGCATCGACAATACCGAAGCACAATACACCATTACCGAGGAGAGCACGGTGCGCTCGCTGCTGCGCGAGCGTGACGACTTCGCCCACAAGGGCATGATGGGCAACGCGCTCATCGTTGCCGGCAGCTACGGCATGGGCGGTGCTGCTGTGCTCGCCGCAAGGGCATGCCTGCGTGCCGGTGCCGGAAAGGTTACCGTTCACACGCCCAAGTGCAACAGCCTCATCACACAGATAGCCGTGCCGGAAGCCGTACTGCAGCTCGACGCCGAAGAGGCACTGTTTGCCGAACCGGTAGAGACGGAAGACTTCGACGCCCTGGGCATCGGACCGGGACTGGGCACCAGCGAGACCACGGCAATAGCACTCATAGCACAGCTGCGACGCACGCAGTGCCCGATAGTAATAGACGCCGACGCCATAAACATTCTGGGAAATCACAAGGCGTGGATAAAGCAGCTGCCCAAAGGCATCATCATGACGCCCCACCCCAAAGAGTACGACCGCCTCGACGGCAACTCCATAGACAGCTACGAACGGCTCACCAAGGCGTGCCTGCTCGCCGAACACATGCAGGGATACGTCATACTGAAAGGGCGATACTCGGCACTCTGCATGCCGGACGGTCACGTGGCATTCAACCCCACCGGCAATTCGGGCATGGCTACCGCCGGAAGCGGCGACGTGCTTACAGGCATCATCACGGCACTGCTCGCAAGGGGATACGAGCGCAAGGACGCTGCACTCATAGGCATGTACCTGCACGGACTTGCCGGCGACCTGGCTGCTGCCGAACTCGGCAAGGAGAGCCTCACGGCGGGCGATATAATAAGCTACCTGCCAAAGGCATTCATGCGAATGAAAGAATAATACAACCTGTTTCCACAATATGAAAAAATTTCTTTTTGCCGCCCTGCTCATGCTTCCGTGCATGGCTGCGGCACAAACCGAGATAAGCAAGTACAAACCGGGCGTCACTCCGGATGGTTTCGTATATTTTCTTCCAAAGACAGCACTGCGCATTGTCGTGCAGGTGGAGAAGACCACCTACACACCGGGCGACTTCTGCAAATATGCAGACCGTTATCTGCGCCTGAAGAACGTGAGAAACGAGGCTTCGGTAAGCTACAAGGTAAACACCATAGCCATGACGTCGTTCGGAGTGGCAGACACGGCCAAGTGCTATGCGGTGAAATATAACCCCAAGAACGCCACCGCCAACGTGGAACTTGCCGATGACGGCAGACTGCTTGCCATCAATGAAAAAGCACCGCTAAACACAGTGCCCGACAAGTTTATACCTGCACGGAAACCGCAGGCTGTCAATCCGCGCCAATATATGAACGAAGACATTCTCACGGCAGGCAGCACGGCGAAGATGGCGGAGCTTACAGCACTCGAGATATACGAGATAAGGGACAGCAAGAACCAGCTGACGCGCGGTCAGGCTGACTTCATGCCAAAGGACGGCGAGCAGATGAAGATAATGCTTGAGCAGCTCGCCACACAGGAGGAGGCGCTGATGCAGATGTTTACAGGCACGGTGACCAAAGATACCACCGAGCACGTGTTTCTCTATTACCCCGACCGCGTTACCAACAGGCAGATTCTGTTCCGCCTGTCAAACAAACTCGGCATCGTGGCAGCCGACGACCTCGCCGGCGCACCTTATTATATAAGCGTTTCTGACGAGAGCAACCTGCCGGAAGCGGCTCCCGGCGACGACAAGAAGAAGAAAAAGGCTGCCGTGGAAGACGGCATCTACGTGAATGTGCCGGGCAAGATAAAGGTAAACATTGCCGAGGGAAACAACAAACTGGCTTCGTTCGACTTCATGGCAGGACAGTTCGGCTATACCGAACTGCTTAGCGGCGATCTCTTCAACAAGCGTTTCACCACCCACCTTATTCTGAACCCCATAACAGGAGGCGTTGCCAAGCTCGAGGCGGAGCAGCCCAAATAGTTCTGTCCGTCAATGCTTGAATGATTTTCGTTCGAAAGCGTTGCCCACTATACCCGCGGGCTTGCTACAATGTTCTTCATCATGCAGGTGGCAAGCATCTACAGCCTGCGTAAACGCGACAGGATGATTTACTTCCTGTTCATCGCCATTTCCTATATCACCCTATGTTATATAAAGGATGCGGGCTTTCTCTTCACTCCATGGATAGAAAGCCACTTCATGGAAGACCTTGTCAGCATCATCGACATGACGTGTACGCCATTCGTGTGCGCCTACTTCTACGAAGCCACAAGCCCGGGCGTGATAAAGGGGCGTCATCTGCACCGTCATTGTGGGCATAACCACCCCACGAGCAAACCGGACGGCAAGTTCGACGGCGGCGGCATCATAGACATAGACTGACAATAGCATAAATCAGGAACATAAAAAATCCCACCGGAAAGCGGTGGGATTTTTTATGAGTCAAACTACTATTATTCAGCGAGCTTGTTGTCAGAGCCGAGCACATCGATAATCTTGTGCTTGTACATCTCCTCCATGAGGTCGCGAGCCGGTCCGCAGTACTTGCGCGGGTCAAACTCTGCCGGTTTCTCTGCGAGCGTCTTGCGCACAGCAGCAGTAAAGGCGAGGCGAGAGTCAGAGTCGATGTTAATCTTGCAAACAGCGCTTGCAGAAGCCTTGCGCAGCTGCTCCTCGGGAATGCCCACAGCGTCGGGCAGTTTGCCGCCGTACTGGTTGATGATGTCCACATACTCCTGCGGAACCGATGACGAGCCGTGAAGCACGATGGGGAATCCGGGCAACTTCTTCATGATTTCGTCGAGCACGTCGAAAGCCAAAGGAGGAGGCACGAGGCGTCCTGTCTTCGGGTCGCGTGTACACTGCTCGGGCTTGAACTTGTAAGCGCCGTGGCTTGTGCCGATAGAGATGGCGAGCGAGTCTACGCCGGTCTTCGTCACGAAGTCGATAACCTCCTCGGGCTTGGTATAGTGAGATTCTTCCGAAGCAACCTCATCCTCCACTCCTGCGAGAACGCCGAGCTCACCCTCTACTGTTACGTCATGCTCGTGAGCATATTCAACCACCTTCTTGGTGAGAGCCACGTTTTCGTCGTAAGGCAGAGCCGAACCGTCAATCATTACCGACGAGAAGCCCATGTCCACACAGCTCTTGCAGAGCTCGAAGCTGTCTCCGTGGTCGAGGTGAAGAACAATTTCGGGATGCTTGCAGCCCAGTTCCTTCGCATATTCAACAGCACCCTGTGCCATGTACTCCAGCAAAGTCTGGTTGGCATAGTTGCGTGCTCCCTTTGAAACCTGCAGAATTACCGGTGACTTCAGTTCCGATGAAGCCTTGATGATAGCCTGCAGCTGCTCCATGTTGTTGAAGTTGAACGCAGGAATGGCGTAACCGCCGTTGATAGCTCTCTTAAACATCTCACGGGTGTTTACGAGTCCCAATGATTTGTAACTTACCATAATCGTTTATTTTTACTTGTTAATTAGAAAATCCAATCTTTTTATGCCCACAAAGGTAACATTTTAATTCGGCAACGGCAAAAGTTACTACGTTTTTTCATGTTTCATCGCGATAAAAAAACGGTATCGTGGCACATGCCAAAGAGCGCCGGCACCAAAATGTAAAACGTACTTGACAAAGCCGGCAAAGCTTTACGGAAAACGTAACTGCACTTAACAAGAGTTAATTTGTAAAGATATTTGGTCGAATTTAACAT
>CAMTJK010000187.1 GCA_947072805.1 uncultured Prevotella sp. | reverse complement strand
GTGCCTCCAATGTGGCAATGGTGGCATTCCAGTTGATAAGCGTTTCGTTCGATATCTCGAGCTGTTGGTCGAGCATCAATAGCGTGTAATAGCTGTTGGCGATGGTCGCTATCAGCTGTGTCCTGACGGCTTGGGCATAATCGCGGCTGCCGGCAAGAGCTGCACTCGCGCCTCGTTGGGCGTTGGTGTTCTTGCCGAAGATATCGAGTTCCCAACTGGTCGATGCCGCTATCTGGTAGGCCCTTGTCGTGTTTCCATCGTAACGGCCGACACCGGCTTGGGGCGAGAGTGACAACGCCGGCAGGTAAGAAAGTCGGGCGTTCATCAGCACCGCTTCGGCTTCCTCTACTTTCAGACGTGCAATCTGCAAATCCGTATTCCGCTGCAAGCCCTGTTCAATAAGGGCTTGCAGACAGGTATCGGTAAAGAACTCACGCCATGACAGCGAGGCTATCGTTGCCGTATCAGCCGTATTTTCCGTATGGCGATATTGAGTCTCGATTTCTATGTCCGGACGTGAATATTTCCCATATATTCCGCAGCCTGTCAGAAGACAGGCTGCCATTGAAAGAAAGATCAGTCGCTTCATTTTTTAATGTATTGTTTTCAACCACTCTTCAATCAATGTACGGCATTGATTGGTGCGCGAACGCAATATCCATAAAGAAGGATTAAGGTACTTTCCTTTGGGAATAAGCCGTTTTACATCGGCTTCAACACCTTCTATACTGCTTTCGCCGCTTGACACAATCAGTCCGATGTGTTTGCCTTCCATTTTAGCACCGTATTTGAAGAGAAATGTTTGAAGCGGTGCAGCCATGTTGTTCCACCACAAAGGGGCTACGATAATAACATTATCATAATCACCCAAATTACCGGCTTCGGTTTTAATAGCCGGATAAGATGCCGGATTGTCCGGATGTGCCTTGATGAGGTTCATCATAGGCAAACCGATGGAATAATCATTGTAGTCCACGTTCTCATCAGCAGGCTCGACCCGGATTATATCTGCTTCAGTCTGTTTTTGGAGTTCTGTAGCGATAACGTGTGAATTGTTGGTAAAACTATAATACACGATAAGAGTCTTCCCCATAATTCCGGAATCCGTATCTGAATCGGACTGTTCATCCGGCCGTTCCGTTTCTGGTTCCTCTATTCTGCCGTCATGGGTATTACAAGCACTGACCGTAAGGCTCATCCCGAATATGGCTGCCAAAATAAATATCAACTTTTTCATCTTCGTAAGAATTTTAATAATGATTATTGTATGTGTTTTTGAACTTTATTTCCAGGTATTATTTTTTCCTCCACGTGCCGGAACACAATGAACAGAAGCGGCACGAAGAGTAGCAAGGACACCGTACCAACCAGCATACCGCCTATCGAGCCCACTGCCAGCGAGCGCGAACCGTTGCAGCCTATCCCTGTGGAGAATATCATCGGAAGCAGTCCGAATACCATGGTCATCGAGGTCATCAATATGGGACGAAGCCGGGCAACCGCCGCGGCGACAGCCGATGCAGTGATGCTCATTCCTCTGCTGCGGCATTCCGAAGCATATTCCGTCTGGAGTATGGCGGTCTTGGCAAGCAGACCGATGAGCATGATGATGCCGGTCTGCATATAGATGTTATTCTCGATGCCGAACAGTTTGGCGAAAAGGAAGCTGCCGAACAGTCCGAAAGGAATGGCGAGAATGACGGCAAGCGGTATGAGCAGGCTCTCATAGAGGGCGCACAGTATCAGGTAGATGAACACGATGCAGATGCCGAATACCCAAACCGATGTATTGCCCGCCGAAGCCTCTTCACGCGACATGGCGCCGAACTCGTAGCCGTATCCCGCCGGAAGTGTCTGTGCAGCTACTTCACGAATGGCATTCAGAGCCTGCCCGGAACTGTATCCGGCGGCGGGTGCGCCATTGACCGCAATGGACGGAAAGAGATTGAAACGCGACAGTGATTCCGATCCATAGACACGGGTCAGTGTGACATAGCGACTGATGGGCGACATCTCACCTGAGGCGGTGCGCACGAACAACCCGTCGAGCGAACGGACATCCGCCCGGTACTCCGGCGATGCCTGCATCATCACCCGGTAGAGTTTGGAAAAGCGGTTGATGTTCGAAGAATAGACACCTCCGATATAGCCGGACAAAGCGTTGAGCACTTCCGAAGGTGACACGCCCGCCCGCTTGCACACGGCGGCATCCACCTCGACACGGTATTGCGGATAGCGGCTGTCGAAAGAGGTCTGCGCCCTTGCGATTTCCGGTCGTTCGCTCAGTGCAGCGATAAAAGCCTGCGCGTGACGTTGCAGTTCTTCTACCGAACTGCCGCGACGGTCTTGCACATGTACCTCGAAACCATTGGTCACACCATATCCGGCAATGATGGGCTGGGCAAAGACCATGATGCGTGCATTGGTGATGTCCGAGAGACGGCGGTACAGGTCATTGATAACAGAGCGGTTGTCGTCATGGCGACCTGTCCTCTGGTCCCAAGGCTTCAAGCGGATGATAAATGTGCCATTGGAAGGACCTTGTCCGGCAAGCATTCCCATCCCTATCGACTTGGAATAGATTTGGAATTGTGGGGTGTCCTTGATGCGGTCTTCGATGTTCTTGAGGATGCGTTCCGTCTGGGCAAGGCTTGTTCCGGGAGCCGCCTGCACATCCACCACTATAGTTCCCGTATCTTCATCGGGTACAAGTCCCGTCTTTGTCACATGCAGCAGATAGAAGAATCCACAGGTAGCAGCCAGCAGCAACGGGGCGGAAAGCCATTTGCGGCGTAACAGGAACACCACTGAGCTTTTATATTTGCACGTCATTCCCTGAAAGGCGGCATCGTAAGCGGCTGCGAAACGAGACGTTTTTTTCATGACAGCGATCGGTTTCATCAGCAATACACACAGCGCAGGACTGAACGTGAGTGCATTGAATGTGGAAATCAAGACGGCAACCGCCATCGTCAGACCGAATTGTGTGTAGAACTTGCCAGTCGCACTGCCGATAAAGCATACCGGGATAAATACAGCCATGAACACCAATGAAGTGGTAACCAACGGGCGACTGATGCCCTGCATGGCTTCCATCGTTGCCTGACGGGGAGAAGGGCAACCGCTGTCGAAGCGGGACTGCACAGCTTCGACCACTACAATCGCATCGTCCACCACCGTACCGATAACGAGTACCAGCGCAAATAGCGTCAGCATATTGACGGACATTCCTGCAAAATAGAGAAAAGCAAATGTTCCAATCAATGATACAACGATAGCCACGGCGGGAATCACCGTGGAACGCAGGTCACGCAGGAAGAGCCACACGATGAAAATAACCAGCAGGATGGCTTCCAGCAGGGTTTCTATCACGTTGTGTACGGAAGCGTCCAAAAAACTCTTGATGCTCATCAGATCGACCAGTTCCATTCCTTTGGGCAGTTCGGTGGCGGCATCCTGTATCACTTCGTCTATCGCCTCGACGATTTCATTGGCGTTCGAGCCGGGCGCCTGCGCTATCATACAGTTCGTGCCCGGATGTCCGATCAACTCGTTTTTCGTGGCGTAGTTCAATGCGCCGAGTTCCACTTCCGCCACGTCTTTCAGGCGAAGGACACTTCCATCAGACAACGATTTGACAACAAGATTGCCGAAATCCTCCTCGTCTTCATAGCGTCCCCGGTATTTCAGTACATACTGGAAGGTGTTGTCCATATCCGCTCCCAATGTTCCGGTGGGAGCCTCCACATTCTGCTCGTCCAGCACGGCGGTGATGTCGGCAGGGACAAGACCGTAAGCCGTCATCTTTTCCGCATCTAACCAGATGCGCAGCGAGTAATCGGAACCGAACACCGTGATGTCGCCCACGCCGGGAATACGTGCCAGTCGCGGTTCGATGTTTATCTTGAAATAGTTGTATAAGAATTTCTGGTCGAAGCTGTTGTCCGGGCTGTACAGTGCCACAATCTTAGCCGTGCTGTTTTGGCTTTTGCGTACTGTGATGCCAGAACGGATTACCTCCGCAGGCAGTACGCCCTGTGCCGAGGCTATGCGGTTCTGAACGTTCACCGCCGCCATATCTGGGTCTGTTCCTTGACGGAAATAGACATTGATAGTGGCTGTGCCGTTGTTGGTGGCAGAGGAGGTCATGTAGTTGATGTTCTCCACACCGTTGATGGCTTCTTCCAACGGGGCGACGACGGCTTTCTGTAATGTTTCGGCATTGGCCCCCGTGTAGGTAGCACTCACCCTGACCGTGGGCGGTGCTATTTCCGGAAATTGCTCAACGGGCAGTTGCACTAATCCAATGACGCCGAGGAGTACTACGAACACCGACAATACGCCGGACAATATCGGGCGGTTGATAAAGGTCTGCAAGTTCATCGTGAAGCGTTTTTGGCGGTTATACTTTCAGTGATTTCCGTTCCTTCACGCAACAATCCTGCGCCTTCAGTAACGATTTTGTCGCCGGCTTTTAGACCGGACAGGACGATGTATTCCCTGCCGTTGCCTATGTCCTCCACTTCGACAGATGCTGAGACAGCACGCCCATTCACAACCTTATAGACGAACGTACGGTTTTGAATCTCGTAAGTTGCTGTTTGGGGAATAACAATACAGTTAGTCTTTTCAGATGAAACGAGCACAGTCCCTGTGCTGCCGTCATACAATATTTTATCACGGTTGGGGATTCTTGCCCTAACATTGATGGTTCCTGTCCGGGCATCCACCGTGCCGCTGACGGCATCGATGACTCCGTTTACAACGGAGGTTCTTCTATTGGCGGAACGGAACGCAATTTCCTGTGTTCCGAGCCTTGCGTTCCTCGCCAATTCATCGTTCTCCGAAACGGAAAAGTAGGCAAACATCTCTTCCGTGTCCGACACACACACCAACGGCTCGGCAATGTTTCTGTCCACCAATGCGCCCACCCGGTAGGGAATCATACCCGCCACACCGTCCACAGGACTTTTCACCTCGGTATAGGATAATTCCGTCCGGGCGTTGTCGTACTGCGCCTGCATCTGTTCAAGTGTAGCTTCGGCTGCTTTCAAGTCGTTACGGGCTGTCTGCCATTCATACTCGGAAATGACATTTTTCTTGAACAACGCTTCCTTGCCGTTGAGCGTCAGCCGTGCAGTAGCCAGTCGCGCCTCGGCCTGCGACACATTGGCTGAAGCGGTTTTCAAGGCGGAAAGATAGGGAGCCTGGTCAATGACGAACAATAGTTGCCCTTTTCTCACCTTCGCCCCTTCTTCTATGCAAATCCGTGTGATAAGTCCGCTGCATTGCGGACGTATCTCCACACTCTGGCGGCCTTTGAGGACTGCCGGATATTGCACTTGCCCTGTCCTATTGACGGGAGCGAGAATCTCCGTCGAGTAATATTTGGGAGCTGTATTTACCTCTTTCCCATCCTTGCATGAGGAAAACATCAAAAGGAGTACGGTCATTCCGACAAATCTGAAATAGATATGATTCTTCATTGCTATAAACTTTGTAATCAATTATTTGGATGCAAAGTAACAGCGGTATGACATACATTATATAGAAAGCGGCATTAACGCGTAAAAGTGTTGCTTGAAAACGAAAAAACAGCTCCCCGAAAGAAGCTGTTATAATTTTAGGATAAGGAAATTCATTGCAACTCTTCCCAAATCTTGTCGGTGTCGGTTTCACCGTCGAAATAGGGATGCTGTTCGCTTCGTCGGAACGTCTCGCCGCCGGGCACAAGGATGATTTTATCAGAATCTGGGTATTCGCAGATGTCGTGACCAATGTAAGAG
>CAMTJK010000186.1 GCA_947072805.1 uncultured Prevotella sp. | reverse complement strand
ATTCGACCAAATATCTTTACAAATTAACTTTCATTAAGTGCAGTTACGAGCGCTCATTTGACCGAAAGAAAAAGGGAGAAACCATGCATCCTGGTCTTCTTCATGCTTTTCGCTCTCTTAACCCCCAAAAGGTCATTAGTCCGCAAAATATAT
The DNA here is from genome assembly GCA_947072805.1 of uncultured Prevotella sp. Lineage (GTDB taxonomy): Bacteria > Bacteroidota > Bacteroidia > Bacteroidales > Bacteroidaceae > Prevotella. The sequence continues at coordinate 5,687 of CAMTJK010000186.1, read as the reverse complement.
TTTCTGCGAACGCTACATTTGCTTTTAACATCATCCTCGTCTATCTGCGCACCATCCAGATTCCCGTTTCTTCTCAATATACCCCGCCGCTATGTCATCTACAATGAGATCGCAATATATTAAAGATAAAGACAAAACAAATTAAAAACTCATACAACACAAGTGTCACATATTATGTTCGAAAATAGCTCAATTGGCATTTAAACCATCAAATATGCAACAAAAAGTTGTCTATAAAGATAAATATTATTAATTTTGTCGATGATTTAAAATGATTCAGCTTATTCCCCATCCGTTAAGGGGGCGATCATTCAATAACAACAAACAATCGTATGAAAGTATTAAAATTTGGCGGGACATCCGTAGGTTCCGTAGAAAGTATCCTTAGTTTACAAAGAATTGTTGAAAAACAGCCCCAACAATCAATTGTTGTAGTCAGTGCTTTAGGTGGCATTACAGACAAATTAATAAACACCTCACGATTAGCAGCAAATGGCGATGCAACATATAAGACAGAATTATCAGGCATTATTGAACGCCATCATTCGATGGTAGATGCTGTTATTACCGACAAGGAAAAGCACGACAATCTTCTTACCATAATTGACAATCTTCTAAGCGAATTGTCCTCTATATATTATGGTGTATATCTTATAAGAGATCTTAGTCCCCGAATATTGGCAGCAATTGTCAGTTACGGAGAACGCCTAAGCAGTCATATTGTAGCCAACCTAATAACCGGTGGCATAAGGCTCGATTCCCGCAATTTCATAAAAACAGAGCTCAAGCACGGCAAACATGTTCTTGACAGCGACTTGACCACGCGCCTTGTGAAGGAAACATTTGAGAGTTATATTTCATACGACGGCGTATCGGGAAAAGAAAAATGCTCCAATCCAATAATAGTCCCCGGCTTTATCAGTGCTGATAGAGATTCTGGAGAAACAACCAATTTGGGGCGTGGAGGAAGCGATTACACCGCTTCTATCATTGCCGCAGCTCTTGATGCTGAAGTTCTGGAGATATGGACAGATGTTAACGGTTTCATGACAGCCGATCCGCGAGTGATTCACAGTGCATACACCATCACGGAGCTAAGTTACGTAGAAGCCATGGAACTATGTAACTTTGGAGCCAAGGTGATTTACCCGCCAACGATTTATCCCGTCTGCGTGAAAAATATTCCTATCAGAGTTAAGAACACGTTTAACCCCGAAGATCCCGGTACAATAATAAAAGAAAAGATTGATGATGATCAGAAACCCATTAAAGGCATTTCGAGTATCAGCGGCACAACACTTATTACTGTTACCGGTCTTTCAATGGTAGGAGTCATCGGTGTAAACCGTCGAATATTCACCGCCCTGGCAGAACACGGCATTTCAGTCTTTATGGTTTCGCAAGCTTCGTCCGAGAACTCCACCTCTATTGGCGTAAGAGATGAAGACGCATCCGGCGCTGTGGACGTATTGAATGAAGAATTTGCAAAAGAAATAGAAACAGGGGCCATGTTCCCTATGCATGCAGAAAGCGGACTTGCCACAATTGCCATCGTCGGAGAAAACATGAAGCACACCCCCGGTATCGCCGGTAAACTATTCGGCACATTAGGGCGAAGCGGCATAAGCGTAATTGCCTGTGCTCAAGGTGCATCCGAAACAAATATTTCATTTGTCGTTGATTCCAAATATCTACGCAAATCCCTCAACGTACTTCACGATTCATTCTTCCTTAGTGAATATAAAGTGCTGAATCTCTTTATCTGTGGTACCGGAACCGTTGGCGGAAACCTAATAGAACAGATACGCTCACAGCAGCAAAAACTTATGGAGACAAGACGCTTGAAACTCAACGTTGTCGGTATTGCAAGCAGTCACCATGCCATGTTCTGTCGTGACGGAATAAAACTGGACACATACAAAGAGCAATTGGAACAATCGGAAGACAGCTGTACAGAAAGGCTTCGCGATGAGGTGATAGGAATGAACATCTTCAACAGCGTATTTGTTGATTGTACGGCAAGTGCTGAAATTGCGAGTCTGTACCAAACATTCCTTGAACACAACATCTCGGTTGTCGCTGCTAATAAAGTTGCAGCTTCAAATGATTATGAAAGCTATATAAAGCTGAAAGAGACGGCTTTACGCCGCGGCGTGAAATATCTTTTTGAAACAAATGTCGGAGCCGGACTACCCATCATCGGGACCATCAACGATCTGCGCAATTCGGGAGACAAGATACTAAAGATTGAGGCTGTACTGAGTGGAACACTCAATTTTATTTTCAATGAGATAGCATCAGACGTGCCTTTCTCCGAAACCGTCCGCCGCGCAAAGCAACAAGGATATAGTGAGCCCGACCCAAGAATCGATTTAAGCGGAAAAGATGTAGTGCGGAAACTGGTTATACTAACACGAGAAGCCGGATATAGAGTGGAACAAGATGAAGTTGAGAAACATCTTTTCATACCTAACGAATTATTCAATGGTTCATTGGATGACTTCTGGCTTCATCTTCCTGAATTGGATGCCGATTTCGAAGAACGTCGCAAGGTACTTGACGCGGAAGGAAAGCGTTGGCGGTTCGTTGCCAAGATGGATCATGGCAACACAAGTGTCAGTCTTGAGGCTGTAGGGCGCCACCATCCGTTCTATGGTCTTGAGGGTTCAAACAACATTGTTCTTCTCACCACCGAACGTTATCGTGAGTATCCCATGCTCATACAAGGTTATGGTGCCGGTGCCGGAGTAACAGCAGCCGGTGTCTTTGCCAACATCATGTCGATTGCCAACATATAAACTATAACGAGCAGATGAAACATATTGTAATATTGGGAGACGGTATGGCAGATCATCCGGTAGAGCGTCTTGGAGGCAAGACACTACTGGAATATGCACGCCCCGAATATATCAACATGCTCGCACGCAACGGTCGCACCGGAAGGCTTATTACGGTGCCTGAAGGATACCAGCCGGGAAGCGAGGTCGCCAACACAGCCATTATGGGCTATAATCTCGACGAGGTTTACGAAGGGCGAGGTCCATTGGAGGCAGCAAGTATCGGTTACGAAATGCAGCCAGATGATCTTGCCTTAAGATGTAATATCATAACACTCTCCGACGGAAAAATAAGGAACCATCACGGAGGACATCTTACCACAGAAGAAGGCGACATCCTTATAAAATATCTGAACGACCATCTTGGCAACGACAGAGTAAAATTTATTACAGGAATTCAATATCGCCATCTGCTTATTATAAAAGGTGGCAACAAGCACATAGTATGCTCCCCACCCCACGACCATCCAAATGAGGAATGGAAGCCACTTCTGGTAAAGCCGGAGCAAACTGCCACCGAAACAGATTGTACCAACAGAAACAGCTGTTCCACATGCACCGCAGATGGAAATAGAAAGCTTTCTGCCGAAGAGACGGCAACACTCATAAACAATCTTATCATTGCATCACAAGAACTACTAACACTCCACCCTTTCAATAAGAACAGAGCACAGCAAGCCAACAGTATATGGCCGTGGAGCGGCGGTTATCGTCCTCGCATGGCGACCCTACAGGAAATGTATCCGCAGGTAAAACGCGGTTCTGTTATTTCCGCTGTAGATCTTATTCGTGGCATCGGTAAATATGCAGGGCTTAGACGTATAATTGTGGAAGGTGCTACCGGTCTTGCCAACACCAATTATGAAGGCAAGGCAGAAGCTGCTATAAATGCCCTCGCATCGGGTGATGACTTTGTTTTCCTGCATGTCGAAGCGAGTGATGAAGCTGGTCATGATGGCGATCTCGACCTTAAACTGAAAACCATCGACTATCTAGACAAACGCATAGTCAAGCCCATTTATGAGAAAGCTTTGGAATGGACAGACGACCCTGTGTGTATTGCCATATTACCAGATCATCCCACGCCCGTAGAAATACGCACACATGTCAGCGAGCCCGTACCTTTCCTAATCTGGCATCCAGGCATACAGCCCGACAATGTTGAATACTTCGACGAGAGCAGCTGCGTAACAGGACATTACGGACTGCTGAAACTGACAGAATTTATGAATGAATTTATGAAGATAAATAAGACAATATGAAATATTATAGCACAAACAAGAAAGCCCCTCTCGCCACCCTTCACGAGGCTGTGGTAAAAGGTTTGGCAAGCGACAGAGGACTTTACATGCCCGCGCAGATTAAGCCTCTACCCAAAAGCTTTTTCGATAACATTGAGAAACTCACTTTTCAAGAAATAGCCTGTACCGTTGCCGATGCCTTTTTCGGAGAAGACGTAGAGAGTTCCGCTTTACATCATATTGTATGCGATACCCTCCAGTTTGACTGTCCGGTTGTTCCCGTAGACGACAATATATGGTCTTTGGAGCTATTCCATGGCCCCACCCTTGCGTTTAAAGATGTAGGTGCCCGTTTTATGGCACGCCTGCTTCAATACTTCATTAAGAAAGAGGGACGCGGACAGGTGAACGTGCTGGTAGCCACGAGCGGTGATACCGGCTCGGCAGTAGCAAATGGCTTTCTTGGCGTTGATGACATCCACGTCTACGTGCTCTATCCCAAAGGTAAGGTAAGCACTATTCAGGAAAGTCAATTCACCACTCTAGGACGCAACATCACCGCTATCGAAGTTGATGGCGTGTTCGATGACTGCCAATCTCTCGTCAAGAACGCATTTATGGACGAGGAACTAAACCGCCACATGATGCTAACCTCTGCCAATTCCATCAATGTAGCACGTTTCCTGCCACAAGCATTCTATTATTTCAATGCCTATGCCCGCATGAAAGAGCAAGGTAAAGCCGACCAATTGGTTGTTTGTGTGCCAAGCGGAAATTTCGGCAACATCACTGCAGCCTTATTTGGTCATGCCATGGGACTGCCCATAAAACGTTTCATAGCAGCAAACAATGCCAACGACATTTTTTTCAACTATCTCCTCACCGGCATTTATGAACCCAAAGCAAGCCGCCAGACCATAGCCAATGCCATGGATGTAGGCGATCCAAGCAACTTTGCACGTATAATAGACCTCTATGGAGGCGACCACAAGCGCATCACATCACTCATCAGCGGAGCTACTTATTCTGACGACATGATACGCGAGACAATGGCAGACTGCTATTGTCGCACGAAATACGTTCTCGATCCTCACGGTGCCTGTGGTTACAGAGCTCTGCGTGAAGGTCTGAAAGCAGACGAGTATGGAGTGTTCTGCGAGACAGCACATCCCGCTAAATTCAAGGAGACTGTCGATGCCATCATCGGTGCTGATATCGCCATTCCGGATCGTCTGGCAGAGTTTATGAAAGGGAAAAAACAGAGCGTGGAAATATCCAAAGACTTCAACACATTCAAACAACTGCTTCTAACCCAAATCGTACATTAGGCTATTATACACAATTTCTTTTTGTCATCTGTCTTTACGTTTATCGGTTACATTGGGGTTCCATTGTAACCGATAAACGTAAAACATCTGTTCAAAGAATTAAGTTATTATCATCATAACGTCAATGAACAATTTGAAAACCTGGAAGCCTATGCCATTGTGGTATCCTCTGAGTATCTGAACGACCTGCAGATAGATTTCAGGCAACGCAGCTCGTTCCATATAGACATACGTAAGAATGCCATGTATTCACTGTCACACGATGACATTCTATTGTTAAA
>CAMTJK010000185.1 GCA_947072805.1 uncultured Prevotella sp. | reverse complement strand
ACGCGAAAGTTACCTTTCATATCCTCGACCACAAACACGTTGTCGGTGTTGTTGATGTAGGCGGCGGCAGCGGAAGCCTCCGCGCCTACGCCGGGGTGAACGGCAGTTAACTTGTTTAACTGGGTTTGGCTTGGGAGTTCGCCCTGCGCTTCCGAGGTAAGCTGCGACTTGTCGGGAAGTATGTCGATATACTTCCACTTCGCATCGGCGGCGAGAGTGAACGAGCCTGTAAGGACAGCCGACGTGGGGCGTCCGAGTTCATCACGGGGCAACTGAGGGAAAGCGACTATCAGGCTTTTGGCGAGATAGTATATTCGACGCTTCACGCCGGGGAGTTCGGGTGTGCCCTGACACCAGCCGAGCGACTGCTGAATTGAGGTACATTTCTTAGCGGTAGCCATAGCGATAGCGGATTAGACGGTTAATTCAATGGTTTTGAAACGGCGCTTGTCGAGAGTTTCAAACTGCACACCGAAGAACATGGTGGCGATGTAAGAGAGGATAAACGGAGCATACTCCTTTACCATCACGTTCTCCACGTCGCCCATCTGATCGTAACCGACGAGCATATTGCTCTTGGTGGTTACGTGCATGAACTTCGACCCTGCCTTGTTGTAGAGGGGGCAGAACTTCAACTTGCCGTTGGAGCCTTCCACGGCTTGCTGTCCGTACTGCGTGTTGTACGGTATGCCACCGTGAGTGAGCAGGTAGCCTTCGTTGTACTTGTCGACGAAGTCCTGCGAACAGTAGAGATACAAGTCTTGACTTCTCAGGCGCGGGTCGAGGGAGAACAGAATTTCCTTGGCGATGTCAACGGCATTAGCCGGAGTAATCGCATCGGTGAACTTCATGTAGTTGCCCTCGGCTTCGGCGATAGCACCGGCAGCGATTTCCTTTTCGGTAATCGTGTCGAAGCCGTCGAACAGGTCGGCGGTGGTATCACCGGCGGCGTTGCGCTTGCCGTTCCAAACGGCATCGTTTAGATGTTCGGAGAGGTTCTTGGCAATCTTGGCGAGGACGTGACGAGCGGTGGGCGTAGTCATCTGACCGTCACCCTTGGTCGCGCCAGTACCGAGCAAAGTAGAGATTGCGCTGTTCGGCTCGAAGTTGGCGACAACAGAGCCGAAGTAGGTTTCGAGGTCTCGGAACTCGATGCCGAGGTTGTAGTCCACGGCACGTTGCGGATTGTAGGGAGCGAACTGGGCATCACCTGTGAGGTTGCCGACGCGCTCCTTGTATCGGATGCCGGGGCGGCCGGTCATAAACTGGAGCGTGTCGCCGATACCGATAATCGGGAGCATAAGGAGGTCGGAGCGGTATTTGACCGCTGCCTCCTGATACTCTTGGAGAGTGAATGAAAATTTACCTGCCATTGTGGTATAGGGTTTTATGGTTTATACTTCGTTGAAAAGGGCGCGAGCAGAGTTGTAGGTATCTACAAACTGCTCGACATGGTTCTTGGGAGCGTCCTTGCCGGACTGCTTGGCATCGTCCACGACTGTCGAGGTATCCTCAGCCGGTTTCTTGTCGAGCTTGGCTTGGAGGTCGGCAATGGTCGCGTCCTTGGAGGCGATAACATCGTCTTTCTCTTTGAGGGCGTTGTCAATCTTGACAAGGTCTTCATCAGTGAGCGAGGCTTTATTGTCCGTCAGGGCAATAGCCGAGATGCCGAGAACGGCACACAGGAAAGTGTAGGTCTTATTCATTGCGGTAGTGATTGGATTGGTTGACGGTTTGAAAAATGAAGTAAGAGCGGCAAGGAAGCGAGTAAACGCGCTGTCCTTGTCGGCTTCGGAGAGAGGTATGTTCGGTATCGGCATACCCTCCGAGGCCATAGCGGAAGCGAGAGCATCGGTGAGTTTGGGAGCCGGTTCGTCGGCAAGGTCGGTGATTTCATCAACAAAGCCCCATTCGAGGGCTTCCTTTGCCGAGAGCCAGCCTCCGACTTTCATCAGGACGAGCAGGTCTTCGGGCTTGCGCTTGCACCGGGCGGCATAGAGTTGGGCTACATTGAGGTCGAGCTTGTCGAGGTCGGCCTTAATTTTCTCACAGTCGGCAATGAGCGTAGCGAACTGGTCGCTGTTGAGACTGCCCCACTCGAAGAAAGCCATCGAGCATTTATGCACGAGGTACATAGCCCCGGCATCCATTGAGATATGCGCTGCACCGAGCGAAGCGATGGTTGCAGCCGAGGCATTCAGCCCCACGAAGTGGACGGCAACATTGCCGTGATTGCGGAAAGCCGATGAGATAGACAAGCCGGTGGCGAGAGAACCGCCAAGGCTGTCGATAAGTACATTGACGCGCTTACCCTCGTTTTGTGCGAGGGTCGTGTCAACGGTCTTGCGGTCGAAGTCGGAACCTCCGACGTAGCCTTTGAGCGAGATGTTGTATGCGGTTTTAGACATAGAAAATCATTTTGCTATGCCAAAATTACCGCTATATAATTAGCCACTAAAAGACAGAAAAATTTGGTGGAATCAAAATAATGAGATACCTTTGCACTGACAAAAAGTGTGACAAGACACAGTTTTTGTCAGTAGATATGATAATACAGCGCGACACCTATCTTCAAAAACTTATTGCCAAACGACATAATGGCAAGATTAAAATTGTAACCGGCATACGCCGATGTGGTAAATCATTTTTGTTATCAACCCTTTATGCCGGATGGCTTAAAGAGCAAGGTGTTGATAATGAACATATAATCAATATCAATCTTGAAGATAGACGTAATAAGCCATTACGTGACCCCGATGCGTTGCTTACATACATAGATTCCAAGTTGACCGATGCTAAAATGCATTATGTCATGATTGATGAGATACAGCTCGTCCCGGAATTTGAGGATGTGCTTAACAGTTATCTTAATCAGAGCAATGCGGATGTATATGTTACCGGCAGTAATGCCCGTTTTTTGTCAAAACAAGTAAGAACCGAGTTTGCCGGACGTGGTGAAGAAGTGAGATTGCATCCACTGTCTTTCAGAGAATTTATCTCGACAACAAATGCGAATCAGGCCGATGCGCTGCGCGACTATATGATTTACGGAGGGTTGCCGCAAGTTGTTGAAAAGGAAACACATGAAGAAAAGGTAGAGATGCTGAAGGCATTATTTGAAAATACCTATATCAGCGATATTGTAAAACGCTATAAGATTAAGAACACCGAAGTTCTTGACGAACTTCTCAATATACTTGCTTCTTCTATCGGAGGACTTACAAATGCAACGAAACTCGCCAATACCTTTGAAAGTGTGAAGCATGAAAAGGTAAGTCGCAACACCATAGTCAATTATCTTGAATATATCTGTGACTCTTTTTTGATGGAAAAGGCAAGCAGGTACGATATTAAAGGGAAACGGTATATTGACAGCCCTTATAAATACTACTTCACAGATTGTGGGTTGCGGAATATGCGTCTGAATTTCAGACAAGTTGAATATACACATCTTTTGGAAAATGTAATCTTCAATGAGCTGATAGCACGAGGATTCAGTGTGGATGTCGGAGTCGTGCCAAAGCAGATGCGAAATGAGAATGGCGAGCGTGGCAGACAATATCTCGAAGTGGATTTTGTCTGTAACCAAGGCAGTAAGCGGTACTATATTCAGTCAGCTTATAGAATGATTGATGAAGAAAAGGTCAAACAGGAAGAAGCATCTTTAAGAAACATAGATGATTCATTCAAGAAAATCATAATATTGGGAGAATACACTCCTGTTTTGCATAATGAATCCGGGATAACCATTATAAGCATCTATGATTTTCTTTTGAAAGAAAACTCATTGGAACTATAAACAGCGGGAGCCGCTCTTGCGAGCGACTCCCGAAGCCGTTGGGTCAGGGGTCAGAGGCGGCGGAACACATGATTGTGTGCGCCCATGTTGTAGTCCCACATGAACAGGTCGCGAGCGAAGGCGGCATAATCGAAGTAATTGGCAAGACTGCCCATTGACTTTTCAATGTCGTAGCAATCCTCTACGATGCTACGGGCGAAGTCCTCTTCGCTGTCCCATTCTCCGCAGTAGGCTTCATCGAAGTTGTCGAAGTCGTCGTAATACTCCATATAGTCATCGACGGCCTCGTCGCCGTGCTTGTCGCACATTTCCGAGTATTCGAGGATATGGTTGAAATCGTCCTCGTCCATGAAGCCCTCGTTGTACCACTGCCGGGGGAAGCACTCGAAGTCCTGAGCCATCAGCTCCGGGTCTTCCTCGTCGGCGTGGATAGCCTTGCAGAAATTGATAAACTCGTCGTAGTCGTCGAAGCTGCTGAGGTCAATCCACAGGCCGCAGAGCGAGCCGTCGTTGTACTTGCCGTAAGTACCGACGTAGACAGAGGGTTCGCCGTCGCAGCTGCTCTTGTGGTCGGCGATGGCATCTTCGAGTTCGGGGACAGTGAAGTCCAGTTCGTGGAGTCGGTTCACGACTCTTGGAGTGATGTTGAGTTCTCCGAATTGTAATCTCATTGCAGTTGAAATTAGAGGGTTTAACGTATGGTTCATTGTTTTTTGTTTTACGCTGCCCGAAAAGTACCTCCACGGCGGAAATGGTATTAGACAAGGTTTTGTGCGCAAAAAGTTTAGCTGCAACGGAGCGAAGCGTGAAGAACTTTTTTCGTCAAACACGGAGTGCCTGACCTTGGCGTTTCGCAGGGAGGTAATAACTTTGCGGGGTAAAACAAGACGATGAGCCGGGAGTGTTACCCGAAAAATGGAAACGGAGATGAAAGATGAAAAGCAGGGAATGAGGCTCACGGAGAGCGTTGTGCCGCCACGATAGGACGGAACGACTGACCCCGACCGACGATGCTGGAGCAACAAGAGCAGCGCAGACGGCATAGAGAACACCTGTCAATGTGGGTACTTACGAATATGGCAAGTACAATGGCGGCGGTGCCGTCCGTGGCTTGACCGTTGCGGCTCGATGCGCGACACCAATCCCTGCAAGGCTCACGCTGATGGGCAGCCCCGATAAAGAGCCGATGGTTCAGATACAGACTTCGAGAACTTCCTCCGGCTACCGCTGACAATACGAGGGCAGCATAGACGAGGCGACAAATATTCAGCCATAGTGCGACAGGCTCAGCACGAGCCTAAAATCCGATGACTGGAGTATTACGGACTTCGACACCCGAAGGGCTACTGCGGAGAACGGGACACTTGCCTAACATCAAAGAGAGGTGCTACACCGAGATATTGAACACCGGGCGGTCTTGCCGCTTCGATAATGCAGCCGTCCTGTTTATGGGGTTACGACTTAGGCGCACCCGTGTTCCGCCACCACTGACCGCGGTTCCTGACACGACGTAGGGTGTCGCTCGCAAGTGTGGCTCTCGCGTACCTTATATATAATGGTCTTTTTTCCTACCGCTGAAAAACGAAAACCGCCGATCCTCACGGACGAGCGGTTTCCAACTTCAAAATCTGTGTATGACCTGATGGGCTAAATGTTATTCTATATGATGCACGGTACCATCGACTTGATGCTGACGTGTTTTATTTCGTAGGCATATCCGGCGGCATCGCCTGACGGTATGCCGGTCTGCTGCTGACACTCCACAATGGGATGCGGATGTTCGAGCGAGCCGATAAGATAGGATTTGTCGTTCACATCGGTAACGACAAAACCGAGAACGGCAGACCGGGAAAGTTTCTCGCTTGTCAGGAACTTCAAGGTGGCGGTGTCCTCGTACCCGGCACCGTCCTTCTTGGTCTGACACTCGCATCTTGGCTCGTCAAAGAACGGTATAGGGTGAACATCCGTAAGGACGGCAACCTGCATACCGCAGATAGCGGAGAGGTCAACGCGCCTCGGCAGGTGTCGGCAATCGACCCAGCCAACAGCTTTAATTCCGGGTAGTATTTGAGTGGATGTTCGCATTATAGCATAAATAGCATAAT
>CAMTJK010000184.1 GCA_947072805.1 uncultured Prevotella sp. | reverse complement strand
CAAATCGAGGTTTGGGTGCCGATTAACACACGTTAAAGTAAAGATTTTTCTAAAAAGTAAATAAATGTTATACGCATCAGTTCACAAGGCTATGTATCGGCGCCACAGAATCAGAAAAAAGAGTGAAAAGGAAATGTATGTTTGAAAAAATAACTACCTTTACATCCCGCAAATCACTACACGAAGATGAAGATTGGCAACATAGACTTCGGGCATCGTCCCGTTTTTCTTGCACCTATGGAGGATGTTACCGACATAGGCTTCCGCATGCTGTGCAAGCGCTACGGCGCGGCAATGGTATATACGGAGTTTGTAAGTGCCGAGGCACTGGTGCGCTCCGTCAAATCGACCCTTTCCAAACTCACCATCAGCGAGGAGGAACGCCCGGTGGGCATACAGATTTACGGACGTGACACACAGTCGATGGTGGAGGCGGCTAAAATCGTTGAACAGGCACACCCCGACCTTATAGACCTCAATTTCGGATGCCCCGTGAAGAAGGTGGCAGGCAAGGGCGCAGGGGCGGGAATGCTGCAGAACATACCGCTGCTGCTCGAGATAACGCGCGAGGTGGTTAAGGCGGTAAAACTGCCGGTCACCGTGAAGACGCGCCTGGGCTGGGACAGCAACAACCTCGTGATAACCGACCTCGCCGAGCGTCTGCAAGACTGCGGCATCAGCGCGCTTACCATACACGGCAGAACGAGGGCACAGATGTATACGGGCGATGCCGACTGGACACTTATCGGCGAGGTGAAAAACAATCCGCGCATACACATTCCGATAATTGGCAACGGCGACATCACGTCGGCTGACGATGTGCAGAGGGCGTTTGAACGTTACGGCGTGGACGCGGTGATGATAGGGCGTGCCACGTTCGGGCGACCATGGATATTCGGAGAGATAACGGGAAAGGCTGCTGCGCTGTCGGTTTCTGACAAGATAGATATACTGAAAGAGCAGTTGCGCATCAACGTGGAACGCATAGACGAGTATCGGGGCATACTGCACACAAGGCGACACCTGGCTGCAACGCCTATATTCAAGGGCATTCCCGACTTCCGACAGACGCGCATAGCCATGTTGCGTGCCGAAACGGTAGATGAGCTTACTGCCATTCTCGAAGAAATAAGGCAGCGTCTCACCGCCGAAGGGTGATGGCTGCCTCTTTGTATAAACCCAAACAGATATAAATGTGCTCTTATATCTGTTTGGGTTAAATCATGGGTTATATCTTCTTATAACCTTTTCTTCTTGACAACATATTCTGTGCCGCGCCTTGCAGGCGTCTGGCGGCATGAGCGTCAGAGGGTATTCATTATGTCCTCCGTTATCATACTGTCTACCAGACGGTTGGCGGCGAGAAACTCTTTCGGCGAGAAGCGGTCGGCAAACTCTTTCTTTGCTCCGTAGCAGAGTGTCTTTACGGGCGAGGCGCCGTAGTGACGTGCTATCTTCTCGCCGAAACCGCCGTCGAGCACACCGTCTTCGAGCGTCACCACCAGGCTGTGGTCGGTGGCAAGGCTGTCGAGCAGCTGCGTGTCCACACCCGATATGTAGCGCGGATTGACGAGCGTGGCGTTTATGCCCCGTTCCTCCAGCATGCCGCACACCCTTTCGCCGAGAGCGAAGAAGTTGCCAAGGCCGAGTATTGCCACGTCCTTGCCCTGCCTTACCACCTCATAGCGGTTCAGTGCAGAGTAGTCGGCAGTCACGTTGCGTCCTGCCGGCATGGCTACACCCACCGGCACGCGGATGGCTACGGGGTGCTCCTTGTAGCCGATGCTCCAGTCGAGCATGGCAAGATACTCCTCGCGGCTGGTGGGAGCAAGGTAGACGAGGTTGGGAATGTTAGAGAGCAGGGGTATGTCGAAGTGGCAGAGGTGCGTCACGTCGGTCATGGTGGTAAGCGAAGCCCACAGCACGAGTATTGTGGCAGGACTGTCGTTGATGCACAGATCCTGCGACATCTGGTCGTAGGTACGCTGCACGAACGAGCTGCACACGCCGAACACGGCCTTTCCGCCGGCTTTGGCAATGCCCGAAGCCAGTGCCACGGCGTGCTCTTCGGCTATGCCCACATCTATATATTGTCTGCCGGCCTCCTTGCGCCGCTCCGGTGTCCATCCCCACATGCCCGGCGTGCCTGCCGTGATGGCGCAGAGCGACTTGTCGGTCTTCATCAGTTGCAGCAGGTGTGTGGTGGTAAGCTCGTCGTAGGTCTCTGCCTCGAACGGGTGTTTCAGTGCGCCCGTGGCTATGTCGAACGGTGCGCTCCAGTGCCAGCGCTCCTTGTCGGTCTCTGCCGGCAGGTAGCCCTTGCCCTTCAGGGTGTTTATGTGTACCACAACGGGGCGGTTGGTGTCTTTCACCTTGCTGAAGGCGTCGATGAGCGCGTCTATGTCGTTGCCCTTGTCCACATAGAGGTAGTCGAGACCCATGGCGCGGAAGAGATTGTTGTTGCAGTTTCCTCCCGAGTTGCGCAGTTCTTCGAGGTTGCGGTACAGTCCGCCGTGGTTTTCGGCAATCGACATCTGGTTGTCGTTTACCACTATTATCATGTTGCTGTCAAGCTCTGCGGCCCAGTCCAGTCCCTCCAGCGCCTCGCCTCCGCTCAGCGAACCGTCGCCAATTACGGCTATCACGTTGCCCTTGCCGCCCGTAAGGTCGCGCCCCTTGGCAAGTCCGCCGGCAAGGCTCACTGAGGTGGATGTGTGACCTATCACGAAGTGGTCGTGCTCGCTCTCCGAAGGCTCGCTGTATCCCGACACGTCGTCGTAGCATTCTGCCTTCATGAACGCCTCCGCGCGTCCTGTGAGCATCTTGTGCGGGTAGCTCTGGTGCGACACGTCGAAGACAATCTTGTCCTCGGGCGAGTTGAACACGTAGTGAATGGCGATGGTGGCTTCCACCATGCCGAGGTTAGGACCGCAGTGACCGCCGTGCCTGCTGAGTTTCTCAATGAGCAGCGTCCTTATTTCCACTGCCAGCTCTTTCATTTCAGCCGTTGTCAGTCTCTTGACATCAGCCGGAGATTTTATGCTTTCTATTATCATGATATGGTATAAAAAAGTTTTTCGGATAATGTTTCCGTGCGTTACGGATGCAAAATTAGTCATATATTTCAAAACTTATGATACCATAATGCAGGCAATAATTACCTTTTTCTTCAAAAATCACGGCGTTAAGCGGAATTGTCATGATGTAAAAAGGGAATTATAAGGATAAAAAAATCCCCGCAGCGTGTGTTACCGTTGCGGGGAAATATTCTTTTAGTGCCACTGTGTGGCGCGATGTTTAGAAGTCCATGTGGTCGAGCGAGTCGTTGAAGTCGCGCGGTTCGTGCTCTTCGCGCGGCTGCTCGTTGTTCTCGTTGTGACGCGGTGCGCGTTCCGGACGCTGACGGCGTTCGTTGCGGTCAGGGCGCTGACGGCGTTCGCCACGTTCGCCACGCTCGCGGCGTGCGGGACGCTCCACATAGTCGGCGGGTTTCTCTATCAGCACACGGTGCGACAGTTTGTATTTGCCCGTCTTCGGGTCTATCTCCATCAGTTTCACCTTTATCTTGTCACCCTCCTTGATGCCGGCTTCCTCTACAGTCTCGAGGCGTTTCCAGTCTATTTCAGAGATGTGCAGCAGTCCGTCCTTGCCCGGCATTATCTCTACGAAGCAGCCGTAGGGCATGATGGAGCGTACTGTTCCGTCGTACACTTCGCCCACTTCGGGTATTGCCACGATGGCGCGAATCTTGGCGAGTGCGGCATCGATGCTTTCTTTGTTCGGTCCGCTCACCTGCACCTTGCCCACGCCGTCAATTTCGTCGATGACAATGGTGGCTCCGGTGTCTTCCTGCATCTGCTGGATTATCTTTCCGCCGGGACCTATTACGGCGCCGATGAATTCTTTGGGTATTTCAATCTGTATGATGCGCGGTACCTGCGGTTTCAGTTCGGCACGCGGCTCGCTTATTGTCTCTGTGATTTTGCCGAGTATGTGCTCGCGACCGGCTTTTGCCTGCATGAGAGCCTTTTCGAGTATCTCGAAGCTCAGTCCGTCGCATTTTATGTCCATCTGTGTGGCTGTCAGACCGTCCACGGTACCTGTGGTCTTGAAGTCCATGTCGCCGAGGTGGTCCTCATCGCCGAGGATATCGGACAGAACGGCATACTTGTCTTCTCCCGGATTCTTGATAAGTCCCATGGCAATGCCGCTCACGGGCTTTTTCATGGGAACGCCTGCGTCCATGAGGGCGAGTGTTCCGGCGCATACGGTGGCCATCGATGACGAGCCGTTGCTCTCCAGTATCTGGCTTACGAGGCGCACTGTGTAGGGGAAGTCTTCAGGAATCTGACCTTTCAGTCCGCGCCATGCGAGGTGTCCGTGACCTATTTCGCGTCTTCCTATGCCGCGTTGTGCCTTGGCCTCGCCTGTGCAGAACGGCGGGAAGTTGTAGTGCAGCATGAATCGCATGTAGCTCTTGTCGAGCACGTCGTCCACGAGCTTCTCGTCGAGTTTTGTGCCGAGCGTACATGTGGAGAGGCTCTGTGTCTCGCCTCGTGTAAAGATGGAGCTTCCGTGAGGCATGGGCAGCGGGCTCACTTCGCACCAGATGGGGCGTATCTCGTCGGTCTTGCGTCCGTCGAGGCGGATACCCTCGTCGAGGATGCAGCGGCGCATGGCATCGCGCATCACGTCGTGGTAGTAGCGGTCCATCATGGCTGCTTTCTCTTCGAGTTCGTCCTCGCTGAGCTCGCTGTGTGCAGCATTGTATGTCTCCTTGAATTCGGCGAGAATATTGTCGAAAGCTTCCTGGCGTGCCTGCTTCTCGAGAGCCTGCTTTGTCACGTCGTAAGCCTTCTGGTAGAGCTCCTTGTTCATCTGCTCGCGCAGTTCTTCGTCGTTCACCTCGTGGCAGTATTCGCGTTTCACGTCCTTGCCGAGTTCTTTCGACAGCTCGCTTTGCAGTTCGCACATAGGCTTGATGGCAGCCATGGCAGCCTTGAGTGCGCCTATCATGTCCTGCTCGCTCACTTCCTTCATCTCTCCTTCCACCATCATGATGTTCTCTGCCGATGCGCCGACCATGATGTCCATGTCGGCATCTTTCATCTGTTCGAAGGTGGGGTTAATAACATACTCTCCGCCGATGCGTGCCACGCGCACTTCGCTGATGGGGCATTCGAACGGAATATCTGAACATGCCAGAGCGGCAGAAGCTGCAAAACCTGCCAAAGCATCGGGCTGATCTACTCCGTCGGCGCTAAGCAGCATCACGTTCACGAATACCTCGGCGTGATAATTCGACGGGAACAGCGGGCGCAGTACGCGGTCCACAAGGCGAGATGTGAGTATCTCGTTGTCGCCGGGCTTGCCTTCACGCTTGGTGAAGCCTCCGGGGAAGCGGCCGGCTGCGGAGTACTGTTCTTTGTAATCAACCTGCAAAGGCATAAAATCGGTGCCGGGAACTGCATCTTTTGCGGCACAAACGGTGGCGAGAAGTACGGTGTTGCCCATACGGAGCACTACACTTCCGTCGGCTTGTTTTGCCACTTTCCCGGTTTCAATCGTGATGGTTCTTCCATCAGGCAATTGAATGTTTTTCGTAATTACGTTCATCTTAATATAACATCTTTTAAAAAAATTCGGACAAAGATACCTAAATTCGCGTGAATAAACGAATATGGCACATTAAATTTACTTTTATTATAATCTGATAACCGTTTTGTATAATGATACATTGGCTCGGGTGGCGCGAATGCCCCTGCCGGCAGGTGCCCGTAACTGCACTTAATAAGAGTTAATTTGTAAAGATATTTGGTCGAATTTAACATTTTTAAATCCGGCATTCTAGGTGTAAATTTTTGTTAATGCAAGCGGGTCGAATTATGCTCCCGACGGGTCGAAAAACGATTACGTACGTGAGCTCATTGCGATTTCATCGAT
>CAMTJK010000183.1 GCA_947072805.1 uncultured Prevotella sp. | reverse complement strand
GATATGGATGGCGCCAAGGTGAATATCACGCTGGATGTGGATGGCGGAAGCGTGGCAATGAAAGCCGTTACAACCACCGTGACAGGTAAAACCTATACATATTCTTATAATGTATCGGGCTTGCCTGTCGGTGTAAAGGGCGCATACCTGTCAATGGAAAAGGCGCATATAGTTGTAGACAATACCGCTACGGGCGTAGTAGAGTAGGGCAAGAACCAAAGAAGGTGTGTCAAACGTGAAGTGCCCCCCAAAAGTTTTGTGTCTAACTTTTGGGGGGCACTTCAATTGAGACGATCCTTTTGTTTTCAGCCCTATCAGTAGAGGAGTACAAGTCCTGCAAAAGCGGAATAGAGAATCATCCTTATCGGATTTATTTTCAAGAACATCGTTCCCACAAACGTTGCCATGAATAGCGCAACGCTTATCCAGAACTGCCAGGGATTTGTTTCCGGCGTAGAGAAATTCTCGGGAGTAACAAGCAGAAGCGTTGCCGCGCCGAGCAGTCCCACCACGGCGGGGCGCAATCCTGCGAATACCGACTGTACGGTTTGCGTTTTCATGTACTTCAGGAACATCTTGCTTATCAGTATCATCAGTATAAGCGAGGGCAAAACCAGTGCGAAGGTGGCTGTCAGGCTGCCTGCGATGGCAAGCAGGTTGCCCATTCCGGCGTTGTGTACGGCGGTATAGCCGCAGTAGGTGGCGCTGTTGATACCTATCGGCCCCGGCGTCATCTGGCTTATCGCCACAATGTCGGTAAATTCGCTTGTCGTCATCCAGTTCCAATGGTGTACAACTTCGCCCTGAATGAGCGAAAGCATGCCGTAACCGCCACCGAATCCGAACAGCCCGATGAGGAAGAATGTTATGAAGAGTTGCAGAAAAATCATGTCTCGATGCTTTGTTCTTGCTTTATATCAGTTCTTTCCGTACTTCGTTCCGTACTTTTTTTGTGTTGTCCCGTTTCCGTTTTCTATGTTGTTTAGTCCTGTTCCGTTGGCTTTATGAATTTGCCGTAAATCCATCCGGCTCCTGCGGCTATGAGTATTATTGCCATTGGCGATACGCCCAGAGCCCATATGGCGAGTGCTCCGGCTATTGGAATCCAGCAGTTTGTCCATCCTATGTGTGCGTTCTGTGCCATCTTGAATGTAGGTACGGCTATCAGAGCCACCACCGCAGGGCGTATGCCGCGGAATATGGCGGCAACGGCTGCATTTTCCTTGAAATGGCGGAAGAACATGGCAATGAGCAGGATGATGATGAACGAGGGCAGGGCTGTGCCGAGCGTGCAGGCTATGGCGCCCCGTGTCTTTTTCAGTTTGTAGCCAACGAAGGTGCTGACGTTTATGGCAAAGACACCCGGACAGCTCTGTGCGATGGCAATCACGTCGAGCAGCTCTTCGCGTGCCATCCACTTGTGCTTGTCCACCACCTCCTCCTCTATGAGCGGAATCATGGCGTATCCGCCTCCAAGAGTAAACAGTCCTATCTTGAAAAACGTTCGGAACATTTACTTTCTTCAGTGCTTTATGCGTTTGTTTTTGCTTCTATCCACTTGCGGGCATTGACGAATGCTTCAAACCACGGTGTCACTTCGTCGTTCTTGCGGTTTTCCGGATACCATGCGTTCTGCCATGGGAAGATAGCACGCTCAAGGTGTGGCATCATGGCGAGGTGTCTTCCGTCGGCAGAGCAGATGCCTGCCACGTCGTAATCGCTGCCGTTGGGGTTGGCGGGATATCCCGAATGGTTATATTTTGCCACTATGTTATATTTGTCTTCAGCCTCCGGCAATGAGAACTTGCCTTCTCCGTGAGCCACCCAAATGCCGAGTTTGTCGCCGCTTAGCGAGCCGAACATCACGCTGTTGTTCTTTGGAATGTCGAGCGTTACGAAGCAGCTTTCAAACTTGTGCGATGTGTTGTGCAGCATGCGCATTTGCTTTTCGCTCTTGCGCTCTTTCGGCGAGAATATCGGTGCGAGCAGTTCCACCATGAGCTGGCAGCCGTTGCATATGCCGAGCGACAGTGTGTCTTCGCGTGCATAGAACTTGTCGAGTGCCTCTTTGGCTTTCGGGTTGAAGAGGAATGCGCCTGCCCAGCCTTTGGCAGAGCCGAGAACGTCGCTGTTGGAGAATCCTCCGCAGAACACTATCATGTTGATATCTTCGAGCGTTTCGCGTCCGCTGATGAGGTCGGTCATCATTACGTCCTTCACGTTGAAGCCTGCCTGATAGAGCGACCATGCCATTTCGCGTTCGCCGTTGGTGCCTTTTTCGCGTATTATGGCAGCTTTCGGTCTTGCCGGATTTATGTTTCCGCCGGCAATATTCTCGTTGCTGCGCTGTGCTCCGAAGTCAGGACCGTACTTTGACAGCATTCCGGTGAAGCCGTTGTGGAATTTCATCTCGATGGGCTGGTGCTTGTAGTTCTTGAATCTCTCGGCGGCGCATCCGTTGAAACTCTGTTTTCTGTCGAGCAGGTACGATTTTTTGTACCATACGTCGCGCAGGCGGTCTATGTCGAAGCTGTGTTCGAAGTTGCCGCTCTTCACAACTATCGTGCGTTTGCCCGGTACGGAGTAGCCTATCTTTGCGTATCCCACGCCGAGGTCTTCCATAAACTCCTTGAAGTCGTACTTCAGGGCGTCGCTTACCTCTATTATTACGCCGGGATTTTCTGCGAACAGTGTCTTCACCACGTCGCCGTCGTTGCAGATGTCATGCAGATTGATGTGCATTCCGCCTTCTGTGTTGGCGAAACACATTTCGAGAAGAGTCGTTATCATTCCTCCGGCGCTTATGTCGTGTCCTGCCATTATCCATCCGCGGTTTATCATCTCCTGTACGGCGTTGAATGCCTCGCAGAAATACTCGGGATTTTTCACTGTAGGCACGTCGTCGCCCACTTTTCCCAGGCTTTGTGCGAATGCGCTACCGCCCAGACGCTGTTTGTCAAACGAGAAGTCTATGTGATAGAGCGATGCGTTCTTGTCGTTTACGAGCACCGGCGACACCACCTTGCGCACGTCGCTCACTTCGCCTCCGGCGCTTACTATCACCGTTCCCGGTGCTATTATCTTTTCGCCGTTGGGATATTGCTGTGTCATTGAGAGCGAATCCTTGCCGGTGGGCACGTTTACGTGTATGTCGCAGCAGAAGTCCGACAGTGCCTTTACGGCCTTGTACAGTCGTGCGTCCTCGCCTTTCTGTGAGCGGCAGGGCCACATCCAGTTTGCCGAGAGGCTCAGACTGTCCATTCCGTCGGCGAGCGGAGCCCATACTATGTTGGTAAGAGCCTCTGCCACCGACAGTATGCTGCCTGCTTCGGGCGAGGCCAGGCCAGCCTGCGGTGCGTGACCGAGGGCCGTTGCTATGCCTTTGCGTCCGCGGTAGTCGAGAGCCACCACGCCGCAGTCGCTTAGCGGCAGCTGTATGCGTCCCTGGCACTGCTGGCGGGCTATCTTTCCCGTCACCGAGCGGTCCACCTTGTTTGTGAGCCAGTCCTTGCATGCCACGGCTTCCAGTTGCAGCACCCTTTCGAGATAGGCATCGAGAGTCTTGCCGCCGTCGGTGTTGTTTTCGGCGTTGTTCTCGTATGTCACGTCGGCATAGTGTCGTTCCACCGTTTCGTCTTTCATTATTGTCTTCGGTGAGTGTCCGAACATCTGTGCCACGTCAAGATCAAACGGTTTTACGCCGTCGCCCTGTACGAACGAGAAGTGTGCGTCGCCCGTTGTCTCGCCTACCACATACATCGGGGCGCGTTCACGTTCGGCTATTTTTCTCACGTGGTCTATGTGTTTCTCGTCTATGAGCAGTCCCATGCGCTCCTGGCTCTCGTTGGCTATTATCTCCTTTGCGCTCAGAGTCTTGTCGCCTATGGGCAGTTGCGTCATGTCTATGCGTCCGCCGCACTCTTCCACGAGTTCGCTCAGGCAGTTCAGGTGTCCGGCAGAGCCGTGGTCGTGTATGCTTACCACCGGATTCACGTCTTCCTCGCACAGGGCACGCACCAGGTTGTAGGCTCTTTTCTGCATTTCGGGGTTGGCTCTCTGCACGGCGTTCAGCTCTATGCCGTTGCTGTAGCGTCCTGTGTCTACCGACGATACCGAGCCTCCGCCCAGACCTATGCGGTAGTTGTCGCCGCCCACCACAACGACTTTGTTGCCAGTCTGCGGTTCCTTCTTCAGGCAGTCGCGTTTGGTGCCGTATCCCACGCCTCCTGCCAGCATTATCACCTTGTCGTAGGCATATTTTGTGTTGTTGTTTTCGGCGTTATCGTTGGTACCTTCGCCGGCAACCGTGCTCTCCTGATGTTCGAATGTCAGCACCGAGCCGCAGATGAGTGGCTGTCCGAACTTGTTTCCGAAGTCGCTTGCTCCGTTCGATGCCTTTATCAGTATCTGTTCCGGTGTCTGGTATAGCCATGGGTGTTCCGGCAGTCCCTCCACTTCGGGTACGGTCTTTTCGCTGTCGTTCTCGTCCTGTTTGGTTCTCGGGTAGGCGGTCATATATACGGCTGTACCGGCTATTGGCCACGAGCCGGTGCCTCCTCCCATTCTGTCGCGTATTTCTCCTCCGGTGCCTGTTGCAGCTCCGTTGAACGGTTCCACCGTTGTGGGGAAGTTGTGTGTCTCGGCTTTCAGTGATATTACGCTTTCTATTTCCTTCACGCGGAACCAGTCGCTTGTAGACTGGTCGGCAGGTGCAAACTGTTCCACCACCGGTCCCTGTGCAAACGCCACGTTGTCCTTGTATGCCGACAGTATCTTGTTGGGGTTTTCCTGTGTTGTGCGCTTTATCATGGCGAAGAGGCTCGATTCCATCTCTTTTCCGTCAATGATAAATGTGCCGCCGAATATCTTGTGTCGGCAGTGTTCGGAGTTTATTTGTGCGAAGCCGAATATTTCCGAGTCGGTAAGTGGTCGTCCCAGCTCTTTTTCTATCTTGTGCAGATACTCCATTTCCTCCGGCGACAGAGCGAGACCCTCCTGTTCGTTGTACTCTTCGAGGTTGTCCACATGCTTTATTGGCTGCGGTTTCAGGTCCACGTCAAAGATGTTTTGGTCGAGCCCGTTGTACATACGCTGCAGCATGGTGTCATGTTCGGCGTCGGCAGATTCCACGGGGAAGAATTCTTCTATACGCGAAATGCCGTTGAGATTCATGTTCTGTGTAATCTCGACGGCATTTGTGCTCCATGGGGTTATCATTTCTCTGCGCGGACCTATGTAGAAGCCGGCAATGTGGTCTTCGCCTGTTTCTTCGGCGTTGCCGTAGAGCCAGCAAAGTTCTTTGATTTCTTCTGCGTTCAGAAGGTGGTCAGCCTGTGTGGCAATCACGCTCTTTTGCGGAGTTCTGAAAAAAAGTATCATACGGTTTTCTGTATATTGTTGTTTTTTATTTTTCTGTGCGCAAAGTTACATTAAAATAAGGAGAGTGCAAAATGTTACGGTGTATTTTTGCCTGCGTTGCAGGCTGTGGGTGCAGCTGTGGGTGCCGCCTGCAACAGGGCTTTTTTGTAATGCCGTGGGGTATGTAACGGAGCAAGGGCGCAGCTTTGTCGCCGCGCCCTTGCAAGGTATTGGATTTGTATTTAGATAGTATGATATGATACTTGTATTTGCAAAGTTACCGAAAGATGTGTCAAATCAGGTTTGATGCGGGTTAAAAAAAGAAAAATTTAAGAAATGTGACGATAAAAATGTTTGTTCGTTTCTGCCGTGTGCTCAAACGTATTGATGGCGGTCATGAAGTGTTCATCTTGTTTTTTCGTCTCATTTTCGCATTGCCGGTGAACTCATTCCTGTCGAGTGTTAAGGCATGTATATGGAAGTTTGCTCGTAACTGCACTTAATGAAAGTTAATTTGTAAAGATATTTGGTCGAATTTAACATTTTTAAATCCGACATTCTAGGTGTAAATATTTGTTAATGAAAGTGG
>CAMTJK010000182.1 GCA_947072805.1 uncultured Prevotella sp. | reverse complement strand
TCTCGGTACGGTAGTTTTCAAGACTACTGTAATCGACCACTCTACCATCTCTCCTAACGGAAAACGAGCGTTTTCGTCTTAAAAGCGAGTGCAAAGGTATAGGATTTTATTTAATTATGCAAATTTTGAATTGTTTTTTTTACATTTCCATCTAATAAAAACGTCTATAAAACGTCTTTCTTATATTCCCACCTAATATAAACCGTCTTCCGCTTATGATTTTTAATATTCAAGCCAAATCGTTCATTAGCGTTATGACGATAACAACTTATATTTTTGAACATCTATTCCTACATTTTGAGAGCGCAACGGGATTCAGTTGCAACCGATAAGCGAAAAAACATATGACAGAAAAAGCCTGTTTGCGCATAACAGTATAATGAACGGGGTGGGCTTAAATCTTAATTCATACAAAAACATGGACATATTTTTTAATAAAAGATTAAATTCTTGTTCATTTTGACGGTTTTTATTATTTTAGTATTCGAAAAACCAAAACCTTGTCAATATGAATATGAATAACGCCAATTATTGTGTCATTCTCGCCGGCGGCAGAGGTCGCCGCCTGTGGCCCTACAGCCGTGAGAAGAAGCCCAAACAATTTATCGATTTCTTTGGTTGCGGTCGTACCCTGCTGCAATCCACGTTCGATCGCTTTGCCAAGATAATGCCAAAGGAAAATATATATATATGTACCAATGTTGAATTCAAATCAACGGTTAGCGAGCAGGTTCCCGACGTGCCTGCGTGCAACATCATCTGCGAGCCGGTAAGCCGAAACACTGCTCCGAGTGTGGCATGGGCAAGCATACTGATATATCAGCGCGATGCGGAAGCAGGCATCATCGTCACGCCCTCCGACCTTTTTGTCATGAACGAGGATTCTTTCGACGACAATGTACTGAAAGGTCTTGAATTTGTTTCCAGCCACGACATGCTGCTCACAATGGGAGTAAAGCCCACACGTCCGGAGCCCGGCTACGGATATATACAGGTGGGCGAGCCGAGCGGCGTTGCCAACGTCTTCAAGGTGCAATCGTTCACGGAAAAGCCCGAAAGGGAGTTTGCACAGATGTTCATGGACAGCGGCGAATTTTATTGGAACACCGGTATGTTCCTGTCGAGTGCACGTCATTTCGGTGCCACACTGCGCAGATTGTTTCCCGAACAGATGGCGCAGCTGGAGAGTGTCAATCCCAACGGCATCACGGTCAGCGACGGCATGAACTTCATTTCCGACAAGTTTTCTTCTTTCCCCAATCTTTCCATCGACTACGGAGTGCTTGAGCGCAGCGACGACGTATATGTAATGATATGCGATTTCGGCTGGGCTGATATTGGCACGTGGCATTCCGTGTACGAATGTATGCGTCGTACCGATAGCGACAATGTGGTGATAGACAGCGATGTCATTCTCGACAACTGTCGCAACAACATAATAAAACTCGAAAAGGGCAAGCTTGCCGTGATAAACGGTTTGGAAGGGTTTATCGTGACAGAGAAAGACAATGTGCTTTTCATCTGCAAGAAGGGCGATTCTTCTGCTCTTGTACGCAAATACTCCAACGAGGTGCAGATGAAATACGGTGACGAATACATATAATGTACGTCTTCGCAACGATACCTGTCCGAAGCAACAGGTCACAGCATTCATAGTAAAAGTCCCCAGCCGTCATGAGTTGTCGGCTGGGGACTTTTACTATTTGTGTATTACATGTTACTTTCCAAACTCGGCGCTTATCTTTTCAGCTATTTCCTTGAACTCATTCTCCGTGAGCTTCAGTTTCGGATTAGAGAAGAGCATATCCTTTTCCGAGTTCATCGGCACGAGATGTATGTGTGCGTGCGGCACCTCAAGTCCGAGCACAGCCATTCCCACCTTTATGCAGGGGAAAGCCCTCTTTATGGCTTCAGCCACCTTCTTTGCAAACACCGTCATTTCTGCCAGTTCCTCGTCCGTGAGGTCGAAGATGTAGTCTACCTCCCGTCTCGGAATCACGAGCGTATGTCCTTTCACGAGCGGGTTTATGTCAAGAAACGCATAGAATTTCTCGTTCTCGGCACATTTGTAGCTCGGTATTTCACCGGCTGCTATCTTAGCGAATATTCCTGCCATAGATGTTACTGATTTATTGCTTCGCCGCCGTTATTCTATCGATATATTGTCTATTCTCAGTTTTATGGTTCCGCGCGGAATCTTTATCTCCACCTCGTCCCCTACTTTCTTGCCGAGCAGTCCTTGTGCGATAGGCGTTTTGATGGAAATCTTTCCGGCGCGCAGGTCTGCTTCGTTTTCGCTGACTATGGTGTACGTCATCTTAGCCTTAGTGGTCAGATTGGTCATGTCCACCTTGCAGAGTATCTGTACGCAGTCTGTGCTCAATCTCGAAGTGTCAATAATCTTGGCATCCTGTATTGCCAGTTTCATCTGGTTTATTTTATCCTCGAGATGAGCTTGAGCCTCCTTGGCTGCATCATATTCAGAATTTTCACTCAGGTCACCCTTATCTCTGGCCTCAGCTATAGCGGCTGATGCCTTAGGGCGCTCGACGCTTTCCAAGCGTCTCAACTCGGCTACCATTTTATCGTAGCCCTCTTGCGACATATAAGCCATAATAATTAATTTTTATTGTAGATTAACTCTGTTATTTTTCAAATGACATCAAAAAAATAAAGAATTCCGGCATACGAACATGCCGAAATCCTAACTTTTGATGGGTCTTTTGTTCTGTAGGCAAAGGTAGGCATTATTTCCGAATGCTCCAAGCAAGAGACGTTAAAAATTCCTTTTTACAGCCGTTTACACCATTCTAAAAGTAGGAAAACGGCGTTTTGTGCGCACACAGTTGTTGATTTACATCAAGAAAGTGTTGATGATACACTGTTTTTTCATCGCTATTCTTGCATGGTTTGATATTTTTCGTACCTTTGTAACGTGTTTTTCATAGTATTAGATTTAAGGTTAACAAAGGTTGGGACACAGCGGTGTCCCTTTTTTATGCCCTTAAATACCGTCCCGCCTATACCCCAAGTCACATAGTTCTTTAGTTATTGCCACCGGCATTGCCATTGTTTGTGCGCCCTAAAGTGTTATGGACGTGCAGGCACCGGCTGTTTCTACTGACGATAACGAACTGAAATACCATCTTTCCATACATGTCTTATATATGTATTAAGGTACGCGTACATATTTATATAACAGGGCGGTTCTGTAATAACACAGGCTCTGTGCAGAGTGAATGCAGAAATCTAATGACCGTTTTGGATTAAACGAGATGCCGTTTTGGTGCTAAGCAGGCAAATTTAGAAGTGCAAAGCTCCGTAATGGTAAAAGTTATTGTTACCTTTGCAGCATGATTTATCCTAATAACTTTGAACAGAAAATAGGTTTCGATGAGATTCGCGCGTTGCTGAAGCGACGTTGTCTGAGCACTTTGGGTAAGGATATGGTAGACGAGATGACCTTTTCAGCCGATGCCGACAGCGTGTGCGAACGACTCATGCAAGTGAGAGAATTCAGACGTATGCGCGAAACGGCAGACAGTCTGCCGCTCCAGTACTTTTTCGACGTACGCGAATCGGTGGCGCGTCTGCGCCTCGAGGGCACGCATATGGACGAGAACGAGCTGTTTGACCTGCGCCGCTCCATGGAGACCATATGCAGTCTGGTGAAGATGCTGGCAGAAAGAGATGGTGGAGATGATGGCTGCGGCGATGAAGATATAACATACAGATACCCCGCCCTGCAGCGCCTTACTGACGATGTGGTAACGTTTCCTGAACTGATTAGGCACATCGACCGCATTCTCGACAAGTACGGTCGCATAAAAGACGATGCCTCACCGGCACTGGCTGTCACCCGCAAGGAGCTGTCGCGCACCGAAGGGAGCATATCGCGCACATTGCACAATATACTGCGTGCTGCACAGAGCGACGGACTTGTGGAAAAAGATGTCACGCCCACACTGCGCGACGGTCGCCTCGTCATTCCGGTGGCTCCCGCCCTCAAACGGCGCATAAGGGGCATCGTACACGATGAATCTGCCACAGGCAAGACTGTGTTCATAGAACCGGCGGAGGTAGTAGAGGCAAACAACCGCGTGAGAGAACTCGAAGCCGAGGAGCGAAGAGAGATAATACGCATACTCACCGAGTTCGCGCGCCTCGTGCGCCCGCACGTCAAGGAGATACTCCTCTCCTACCGCTTCCTTGCCACCGTCGATTTCATCAACGCCAAAGCCGAGTTTGCCGAAACCATCAAAGCTATGGAACCGCAACCCCAAAGCACTCCCCACATCGACTGGATAAGGGCTGTCCATCCGCTTCTGCAGCTCTCTCTCGACAAGCAGAACAAGAAGGTGGTGCCGCTCGACATCACGCTCACGGACGACAAGCATATACTCATCATCTCCGGACCTAATGCGGGCGGCAAGTCGGTTTGCCTTAAGACGGTGGGACTGCTCCAGTACATGATGCAATGCGGTCTGTCCGTGCCTATGGCAGAAAACTCCACTACCGGCATCTTCAAGAACATCATGATAGACATTGGCGACGAACAAAGCATTGAAGACGACCTTAGCACCTACTCGAGCCATCTCACCAACATGAAACTGATGATGCGCCACGCCGACGCCGCCACACTGCTGCTCATCGACGAGTTCGGAGGAGGCACCGAGCCGCAGATAGGCGGAGCCATAGCCGAAGCCGTACTGAAACAGTTCTGCAACAGAAAAGCATTCGGCATAATCACCACCCACTACCGCAATCTGAAGGACTTTGCCGACAGATACGATGGAGTGATGAACGGCGCCATGCTCTACGACCGCCACGAAATGCGCGCCCTGTTCCAGCTCGCCATCGGGCAGCCAGGCTCATCGTTCGCCATAGAGATCGCACGCAAGACTGGCATTCCCGAAGAGGTGATACGCGACGCTTCAGAAATTGTCGGAGCCGACTACATACAGAGCGACAAGTATCTGCAGGACATCGTGCGTGACAAACGATATTGGGAGACAAAGCGCCGCAACATACACCAGCACGAAAAGACACTCGAACAGCGCATAAGCCACTACGAAGACATCATACGCGAACTCGAACAAAGCAGAAAGGACATAATAAAGCGGGCCAAAGAGCAGGCCGAAGAACTGCTGAAGGAGAGCAACCGCCGTATAGAAAACACCATAAGAGAGATACGCGAAAGCCAGGCTGAACGTGAGGAAACAAAGCGCATACGAGAGCAACTTAACGCTTTTAAGGCTGAAGTGACAGGCAAAGGCAGCGATAAGAACAATGCCGATGACGAAATGATAGAGCGCAAAATGCGCCAGATACAGGAACGCAAGGAAAGGAAACAGAAAAGAAAACAAAACGCCAACGAGAAACGCAACGGCAACACCCAGCACGACACAACCCTCGCTGCACCACAACAGTCTGCACAGCAGCCACTGGCACCCGGCGACACAGTAAGGATAAAGGGACTTACTTCCGTAGGCGTGATAGAATCGGTTGCCGGCAACATGACGACAGTAATATTCGGCGACATGCGCACGAAAATGCGCACCGACAGGCTCGAACGTGCCGAGAAGAAGAAGACGGAAGAGCCGCGTGCCATAACCACCGTAAGCCGCCAAACGCGCGAGACAATAGACAACCGCAAACTTAACTTCAAGCAGGATCTCGACGTGCGAGGCATGAGAGGCGACGAGGCTGTCAATGCTGTAACCTACTTCATCGACGATGCCACTCTGGTTGGCATGTCGAGAGTGAGAATACTGCACGGCACAGGTAGCGGAATATTGCGACAGCTCATCCGTGAATTTCTGTCCACAATGCCACACGTATCCAACTTCCGCGACGAGCACGTGCAGTTCGACGGTGCCGGCATCACCGTTGTAGACCTCTTCTAACCCAAAATCTTTGTGTCGTTCCGCTTATCGGTTACAATAAAACGCCATCGTAACCGATAAGCGTAACTGCACTTAATAAGAGTTAATTTGTAAAGATATTTGGTCGAATTTAACAT
>CAMTJK010000181.1 GCA_947072805.1 uncultured Prevotella sp. | reverse complement strand
TTAATTCCGGGTAGTATTTGAGTGGATGTTCGCATTATAGCATAAATAGCATAATTGAAAATTTGCGGTGCTGAAATCAATGAATTTTTTTTCGAGAATACTGTTTTTTGGAACGTTCTCGGTGGAGATATTCATTTCTTTGCCGCTGATAACGCTTTGCAATGGCATTCCAGTTCTTCTCCGAAGCCTCTATGCCGTGCTTCTCCATAAAGGCATAAATGAGATAGTCTTGGCGTTTGCCGATCTTACCGAATTGATGCAAGTCTTCCCACAGCTGAACATCGAAACGTTCACGGATGATGTTCAACAGAGAAGAAAGAGCGTGTTTCGGAAGAAAGTTGTAGGTTTCCGCCGGACGATTGCGGAATGTAGGAATGGCGATGGCCGTTTTGCCGTCGCCCGATTCCGGCAACTGTCCTATCGGACGTTTGGCAAGATAGGTTTGCAGAAGTTTACTCTCTACCGAACCTCGAAGAAGATGCACCGGCACCTCGCCCCCTTGATCGTGTATGAACCATTGGGCGAGGTAATCTTCGAGTGGTAAATAGATGCAAATGTTGCTCATAATCTGCTGCAATTCTTATGCAAAGATACTGATATTCAGTGGTATTACCTATTTTCAAAGAGGGATATAGCGTGACTTCGTGGGACGCTATTTGCAGATTTTCAGCCTCGGCAAAGAAGTGAAAATATATGGAAGCAATATATTTGGAGGGGTGACAGCGTTGACACCGTAGACAGCGAGCCTGTCGAAGTCAAAATGCGATGCGTAAAGCCGTTCTATTACAATACTTTATCTCTTTTTGAAAGAAAAAGAAGATAAGTATAGATAGGGCAGAAAAGTGTCAACGCTTGTCTCCCGAAATTTTCGGATTTCCGAAAATGACTACCAGTGTCAACGATTGTCAACGCTGTATATTTTCATAAGTCGTTGATAGCCAAAGAGTGCTTTGTTGTCAACGATGACTTTCCAAAAATATACGCTTTTGCTTTCCTCCCCTTTGCTTTTGGAAAATAAAAAGGCCAACCTTTGGAGTTGACCTTAGAGTAAAGAATGGGATAAGCAATGTCAGAACGGCATTTCTTCTTCGTTGCTTGGAGCATCGAAAAGAGAGCGAGGAACTTGCTCCTGTTGCTGTGGCTGTGTCTCAGGCGCGGCAGGTTCTGCGTCTTCGGCAAGTTCCTCCGATTCAGAGATAACCTCGGTTTCGAGGTTCAGCCCGAACTCCGCTTTGAGCATGGCATAGTTGAAACACATCGCCTTTGGGCGGTTTACTTTCAACTTACGCACCGATGAGCCGTTCACGGTCTCAAAGGTGTAGTCAGGCTGTCCGTTGGCGAGAAGGATAGTGAAGCGGTCCTGTTTCAGACCGAGGAACGACGGATGCGAGCGGAGATAAGAAAGCATTGTACTCCAGTTGCTGCGGTTGGCGGTGGCGTTAGCCGAGCTGCGACCATTGAACAGACCGGCCACGGCTGCGCTGTTCAGATACAGCACAGGAGTAGATTCCGGGAATACCATATCCTCTTTCATCGTGGTACTGCGGAAAGTGCGGTGCCACTTGATGCGGAAATGAGCCTTGTCGATGGCGCGGCCTTGCGTGTGGAAACCTTGTAGGGCTTCCCAGAAGTCGCCCATCTCCGAACTTTCCTGTGCTGTCTCGTTCTGCAAGCGCATACCGGCCACGGCAACCGTAAGCAGGTCGTTGTAGCTGAACGGAAGCGACAGCACCGATTCGAGGGTACGGAAAGCGGCAAGTGGTATAATCCAGTTGCCGAAGATACGGTCGTGTATCTTTTCGCCCTCGATGATTTTGGAAAGCTCCGATTTTGTCAGTGTGTATGCACTGGAAAAATTCTTCTCGAATAGCTGACGGTTCTTCAGCACTTCAATAGTGAGGTGAGTGTTTCCGAGCGAACACATGGCGACAAGATCCTCGTAAGCATCGCGCTCCGGCTTGGAAAACGAGGTCTTGGAGAAAGCAAGAAACAGCACACGGGTAAAGAGAGCCATGTCCTGTGTCGGCTTATCCTGGCCGCATAGGGCAATGCCGGTGGAGATGATGGTCTGCGCCGCCATGCCGTCGGTGTTCTGATTCTTCTTTGTCTGACCGCCGCCACCCCACAAACCTTTGAGGTATGCGATTTTTCGTATATCGAGGTCGTTCTTATACTCGTCGAATACCACAAGAGAATTGACCACCTGACTGACGCGGTCATTCATAGCCGGAACAGAGGTAACACCGAGGTTCGGCGGGTCAACGCTGTGGATAAAGAACGACTGGAGAGAGGTGGCAAGCGTGGTCTTGCCGGTACCTTTCTCTCCGAAAAGGTTAAGTATCGGGAAGTGGCGAGTGCGGCTGAACACCACATCGCGGAATAGTGTGGCGAGCAGATAGCAGAAAGCAATTTTGGCATTGTCGCCAAAAACCTTGATAAGCTGCGCTGCAAAGTCATAGAGTTTGATGCCGCTGCGGTTTTCGTGAATAAACAGCCTCTCAAACTGGTATATTTCGGGGTTATTCTCGTACATTTTTGAAGTGGCCGGGATATAGAAAGACCTATCGGGGGCGGTTTCCACGATGCCGAGTTCATCGACGGCAAGGAAACGCTCACCGTTAAAAATGCCGTTGCCAAAAGCAAAGAAGCCGTTGATGGCATCCCAACCCATCTTGCGGATGCGCTCGGCAGAACGTGTGCCACGATACAGATATTCCTTTACGTTGTTGAGTTTGTCTATCTTGGCTCTCCAAATATAGTTACCGACAGAACCGACGCGCTGCTGAAACGTAGTGAGCGAGCAAAGCTCCGATTCGCGGAACTCTATATCTACTTTCTCGTTGAACTTGTTTACCATACGGAACAGACGTGTGCCGTTGGTTTCGTCCTTGATATGATAGAGAGATTCGAGAATGAAGTTGGAGAGCCTGATAGCCTCTCCCTCGTCGTCGTAAGTATAGAAGCAGTTGTCAATGATATTGAGATTGCACCGGCGCAGAAGTTCTTTTCTGCGCTCGGCTTCAGATTCAGGTGCTTTTGCTGCGGCTTTCAGCCGGGCTTCCCCTTTGGCGGTGCTGATCGCTCCTTTCCATAGCCGGGTCGTGCCGTGCAGTTTGGAAAGGGCGGCAATATATTCATCAGCGATGTTCTGTTCCTTGACATGGCGCAACAGGTCTGCAATTTCTGAAATAATTGTGCGCTCCTCGGCTATCGAGGAAGCCACAGAGAATTTTTTCTCGGTGAGCCAGAGAATAAACGGCTTTTCGGGAATTGAAGCATATATCTCCGGCGAGAGAATATACTCGTCGGCATCGTTCTTGTGAAGTATGGTTGTGCCATCCTCCATAGTTTCTTCGTTGAAAGGAAGTTCTCGGACGGTCACATCGAAGCCCCTGCGCACGGCTTCCGCTCCGTTAGTCATAACAGCTTTGAAGCCGGGGCCGAATGGCTCTTTGTCGGGTGGGTCGGAATCCGGAATAAAGCAGACCGACTGAGTAAGTTTGCTCAGTTGGTCGAACTGGGCTGCACTCCACGATGTACCGAGGGTTGCGACGGTGTTTTCCAAACCGATGGACTGAAGGCGCAGTACATCAGGCGCACCCTCGACAATGTTGTAAAACAAGGCATCACGACAACGCCTTGCCTTGTCGATGCCGAAGATGGTTTCCCCTTTGGTAAATATGAGGGAGTTTGACGAGTTGACATATTTACCCACCTGGTCTGCCTTTGCATCACCGAGGTAGCGGCCTGTAAAAGCGATAACACGCCCGAAACGGTCGCGAATAGGGATGATAAGGCGGTTGCGGAACAGCGTGTAGATGTGTCCGCTCTTTTCATCCTTACGGTAGATGCCGGATTGCAAGAGCAGATCTTCGGAGATAGTTTTGCGCTTGCAGTATTCGGCAAGCAGTCTGCCGTCCTTCGGGGCAAGCCCGATGCCGCAGGTGGTGCAAAATTCTTCATTCCAACGATTGTAGGCATACTCACGGGCAGTTCGTGCCTCGTCGTTCACCTCTACCCGGAGTTGGTCGATGAAGAATTGATGCACGTTGGCCACGGCAATCAGGACAGCCTCGCGCTGCTTTGCCACTTCTCGTTGCTCGTCGGTCTTGTCGCTCTTGGTGTATTCGATGCAGATATTATTGGCTTTGGCGATGGCTTCGACTGCCCCGGAAAAGTCCAGCCCCTCTATCTCCATATAGAACTTGATGCCGTCGCCTCCACGGTGGCAGCTGTGGCAGTACCACATATTCTTACCGGGAGTGATGGAGAAAGAGGGGGTGCGTTCCTGATGAAAGGGACATGAGGCGAACCACGTTGAGCCTCGCCTTCGGAATTGCAGACCGTAGGACTTCAGGACATCTTCGATGGGCAGATCTCTTACCGCGTCTATTGTTTTGTCGCTAATCATAATTTGGTGACTTTATCCCAGCAGTCGAGAATAGACTGGCCAGTGTATTTCAGTCTGCGCGGATTGTTGTTGCATGGGGATATAAGACCGTTGCGGCGCAGTTTACGCAGGGTCTTATGGCAGATGCCAAGTTCGGCACAAGTCCGCTTAACTGAAAATACACCTTTGGGGTCACACGTTGGACGAAATTCTGTCATGGTGCCACCTCCTTTTCTGCCGGAATCTTCTCCGAGAAGATATGCTCTCCCGATTCATGTTCTATAATCTGCTTGCCACGTTCTGGAATCCGGCAAGCCATACACTTCCAGTTGAAGAATGTCTGTCGCTTTACCCCGGCTTTCTTCACTACCGACGTAACGAACTCGACCCTCTCACGATAGGTGAGGGTGTCGAGGTAGGCGTTGAGCTGTGCAGCCTCCATGTGTTTGATTTCATTGGTGGTTGCAGTATGACGTATAGCGTCCATAGGCTTCAGTCTTAGATGCGTTTAGAGAGCTTCAACAAATCCGCACCCAGGAACTCGGTACGGTTGTTGACAACTCGGAGGTGAGGATGTAAACGCTGTGACTTCGCCCAACGCCATATTGTCGAGCGGTGAACGCCGAAGAAGTCTGCTGCCTCCTGTACGGTGTAATACTTTTTAGGGTCTATTCCTGTTGCGCTTTTATTTTCTTGCATAGTTTTACTTGATTTAGGAAAGTGAAACTTACTTTACACGCGCAACCTTTACAACTCGCTCGTCAGGGTGCGTAGATGTACGGTATTTGCGTCCGTTGGAAAGTCCAACTTGTGAAGCATAGGCTCTGACGTTGACGGTTTTTTCTATCGGTATAGAAATAATCTCACCAACGTTCATGCTTAAAATCACCTCTCTGAGGTTAGTTTTTGTCGCATTTGGTTGCATAACTCGGATTTTTTTTATACCTTTGTCGGTGCAAAGATAATAATAATTTTTAATAGTAAAGCAATACTTTCTATAAAAGTTACAAAAACTTTGTTGATGTCTCACCTAAAACGGGCAAAAGATATGGCAAACCTCAAGCTAATCAAGGAATTGGCGCAAATAAAGGGCATGACGATTGAAGAACTTGCCGCCAAAGCAGAAGTAAGCACTCAGGCCATACATTTGATGGGTCGGAGTGGCAAGACCAAAATGGAAACGTTCGAGAAGATAGCCGCTATCTTGGAAGTGCCTCCATATGTGTTCTTCGACAGCAACTTCGATGTAAGGTTGTTCCGTGACTATGTGGTAAGGGGACATCACAATCCCACTTCTTTTTTTGGTCCCATCTATAACGGTGGCGATGCTCCATTCTCGACAAAGGATAGCGAGGCAGATTCTAAAGCCGTAAAGAAAATGGAGGAAGCACAAAAAAAGAATGAGGAGTTGATTAAGGCGAAGGACGAAACCATCAGTGTACTGCAAAAGCAGGTCGATGATTTACTCGCCGACAAGTCGGAGATGCGCTCGGAGCTTCAGGCATTAAAGGCTGAAAATGCGGAGTTGAGAACGCGATTAAATGGAAAATAGAAAATCTGCAAGCAAATCTGCAAGCACATAAAATAACATAGTATTAACTCTCTGAGAGAGAGTCGTTTGGGTTTGGCAAACAGAGTTCTGAAAATCCTTGTGTCACTGGTTCGATTCCCGTTGGCACCACAAAAAAGAAAAGCAAAACAACGTAAAATCCTGATTTTCAACGAAAATCGGGATTTTTTATTTTCCCTAAAAATGCAAAAAAGTGCGGTTCACGACC
>CAMTJK010000180.1 GCA_947072805.1 uncultured Prevotella sp. | reverse complement strand
GATGACAAAAAGAAAGTATGTTTGCGCATAACAGTCTAATGGCCGATTTGGGTTAAAATGCTTCCGACCCGTCATTGAGTAAAAACAAAAATGCAGGGATTTGTCCTTCTCTTCAACTTCCGTTCCACCGCAACATATGCGGACAGAACAGGAAGAAAGAACAAATCCCTGCAACAGGAATGGTATTCTGTGCGGCTGCTCCTGCGATATAGCCATCACGGAGCAGCCTTTTGCTTATTTCACAATAACCTTTACAGTAGTGCCGTCAGACATCTTCACGATATTCAAGCCCTTGGCAGGTGCATTGAGACGCGCTCCGGCTGCAGAATAGCGTGCCACCTCATGGGCTTCGGCTGTCTTCACGGCGGTGCCGGCTATGCTGTTCACACCATTAACCTTGATGATGTCCTCCTCGGCGTTCATTACAAACCTGTCGGTAACAAACATGCTGTTCATCGGACGGCTAAGGAAAGCCACAATATGCATTTTGCGGACATTCCACTCCGGATTCCAGCTTATGCTGAACTCATTCTCGTAAGAATCACCGTTCCAATTGATGGCGGCGCCATATACATCGCTTACATAAGCGCGAAGCACACGGTTGTGAGCATAGTTAGTGATCCATCGTCCGCTGTTCAACTGTTTGGCAATAACACTGTCTTCCACTACGCAGACATTCAACTTTGAATCTGCTCCCATAATGCCGGCACAGTTCTTAACACCCGAACCGGACACCTTCACATTGAGTTTGCCTGTGGCCGTGTCGTGATTGGCATCGATAGCAATGGATGCAAAAGCCGGACGTGTCTTGGCGTTCTCGTCGAGCGCCTTACTTATCATGTCAACCAACGTAGTGGCTTGCGTGCCGGTATAGCCTATTCCGAATCTGAAAGCATTGCCATCGCCTGTTCCAAGATCGAAATACGTACGGTTGGCAGAAGCTGCCGGGTAAACATCTACGAGCTGTGCTTCATAAATGTCATCGCTTTCCGGTATATAGAAAGGATCGGGATAAGTGGAATTCTGTATATTGTGAACTGACACGCGTACTATATCATCGCGCGATTCGGTAAGCGAGTTGAGAAGTGCATCGCCACGCGGACAGTATGTACAAGACGTCGAGGTAAAATGCTCCACGAGATGCTTCTGGCGAGCCACGGTCTCGGTATAAACGCCGAAGTTTCTCTCCAACACATCATCATCTACCTCCCTGACAGGTACGTTACCGTTAATCTTCTCTACCTTGAGCGTCAGCTTGTGTGCGCCGTTGGTGATATTCTCCGGCAAAGTCAGATTTCCGCTGTACTGAGCCGATGAACTTGTAGCGAAGCTCACCGGTGTGTTGAGCGTCTCTACCTTGTTTCCGTCAAGGCTTACACTCAATTCGTAACTCTCGGGAGCCGTAGTGCCGTAGTTCTTGAAGTTAAGTACATAAGGAAGAGTGTCTGTAGGCTTTACGAAAGCGTTTACATTCATCGAGATAAGCGCCAGATTCTCGGGCTCATAGTCTTTTTCAACGAATGCCTGGATGCTGAGCGAGCCGAGCGTTTCCGTTCCAAAGTCATACCATCCTGATTCTCCGTTTATAGTCACATAGATGTATGAGTAAGAAGACGGACCCTTAAACGACCAGGGGAAAGTGCTCTTGTTCGTCTTGTCGCTCAGCTGTTCATAAGTATAACCCATAAGGAATGACTCGTATTTTGATATGTCAAGGGTTACGGGAGTGGACAGAGTCACTTCATTCCAGCCTTGTACAACCGTTGCGGGATCTACCGACTGTGTAACGATATCCACAATATCTCCTTCGGATGTACATCCCTTCAGGAACACTTCGCTCACGGAGCATACATTAGCAAGACCGAAACGTATCTTCACCACCTTTCCGCCATCAAACAGACGAAGGTCGCTTGCTATAAACTCAGAGCCGATGGATATTGTGCCGGGATAGTTCGGCAATCCGTAACCCTCAGTCGAAGTGGCTACGTCATCGGTATCATAATGTCCGAGAATCCTCTGGTTGGCAGGAAGCGTTATCTTTGCCGGTGAAGAAATCCTCGCCTTGTTTGCAGAAGTGACTGCTGCGTCTGCTGCCGACACAGCATTGTTAATGTTTCCGGCGCTTATCCACCTGCCGGTCTGTGCACTCACTGCAACAGAAAGCAGAAGCACATAAGATAAAAACAATCTTCTCATTTTCATATCGTTTATTTCTTAACAACCTTCCTTGTTGCAACCTTATTGCCAGCCACAATCTTCTCGCAGACGTATACACCCTGCTTCAACGTCGCAAATGCCTCCGGCGTTGCGTTGGTAAGGATGCTTCTGCCCGACATGTCGTAAATATTGATTGTTGCATCGGATGCCGCCGTTACGTCATCTATTCCTGCGGGATCGGCATAAATACAGCGTACAGTGATTTTAGGACCGTAAGCGGAGAAAACGTAATTGAACATTCCCTGCTGTTCCATAAGAAGTACCTGTATGCTGAATTGGGCTTCACCATACTGTCCCACTGTCGGCATCCATTCTGCCTGCAGGTCTTTCTTCTCGCCTGACTCCATCACACCGGTATCCGTAGTATAGTCATCGGGAACAACGGGAGGACAGGAATTGGGAAAACAGAACTGGAAGCTGCCGCCTTCCATCTTCTCTGTAATAACGTGTGCGGCAACAGCGGCTTCTTCAGACGAAGTGTTTTCCACATCAAGATCTATTACTGCCTCTAAACGGCTGTAGCCTGGAAAGAGCTCATGGTCCTTGGCATACACCGTGTATGTACCGCCATTAGGTATCACATTGTCTGCCTTATCGACAAAACGGAATGTATTGTCAATCTCTTCTGTGGATTCCTGTGCTGAAACGTTTGCCGCGCCAAGCACAAACGTTGCGGCAAGAAATAAAAATCGGGTAAAATTCTTCATGCTATCTGTGTTTTTGTTATTCTTCTACTGCGGTCTCTGGCTTCACCGGTGCCTTTGTCACCTGCAAGACGCCACTATCATTATATACAAAAGCTACAATCGACACATTATCGGCGTTCCACGAAGCGTTCAAAACGCCCTCACGTGTGATGGTTTTCATTTCATCCTTTGCAAGAGAGAAGCCCTCGCCCCACGTGCCATTGACGGATGCACGGAACACATGGTTGTGAACATAGGTTGTAGTGCTTCCTCCGTTGGGCAGGAGCTGCGGTCCCACCAAGCCATCCTCTATATACCATAGCTGAAGCTTGCCCGAAATGGCGGCAAAGCCCTTTGAGTTCACGGTTACCTTCACGCTCCTTGTCGCCTCGTCATATTCGTTTGACACATTGAGCCAGAGTTGAGCTTCCTGACCAATCATGTCATTGACCAATGATATCCATTTGTTTATCTTCTCGGGCGAACCAACTCTGTTAATACACCCTGCAGGCATATCCGGAGTGCCCACGCTGTTATAATATTCGTCACCCTCCTGCGTACGCAGAGCAAGCACATTGACACCCGGCATCGGTCCCATTGCCATATTACCTGCATGTATGCCCACCGGGATGAAATACTTTCCCCACGTTTTCTCAAGGTCTTCTATTATAGGTGCGGCGTCAGGGCAATTAGGGCACAACTGTCCCGTATAGTCTTCAAGCAACACGTAACGTTTCGCTGAAGTTATCTCATTCGGGTCTTTCTGGTCGTTCTGATCATCCCCTAAAGTTTTATTCACATCTATAAACCTTTCATCCTTATCAACAGGGTCGCAGGCAAACAATGCGGCTACAGCCAAAAAAGCATATAACAGATTTTTCAGTTTCATATCCTCTTAGAAATTGTAGTTATAGGAAACGGTTACTCCCTTGCTTGCAGGCACCCAGCGGCACACGCCGCCCGAGCAGTTGTATCCGGCACGTGTACGTCCGTAGCCCAGCTGCAGGCGATGCGATCCGTAAGCATATGTCACGGAACCCGAATAGTAGTGCTCCTTCGACTTATATACACCGTCAAGCTCCGGACGACCGTACATATCGCTCACCGTAAACATGAAGCGCGGGAGTACAGAGAGTTCCAGCAGTCCGAAAAACCAGTCGTCGCTTGCATGGTCAGTATTAAGCCACTGCCCCTCGGCGCGGAGAGTCATCTTCCGGCTTAGCTGATACTTGCCTTCGGCAATGAATATGTCAGAGTGAATCATGCCTCCATGCCCCTCCACTGCTGTCTTGTTGTAGAACTGATTCATATACATGAGGTTGAGCTTGAAAGCCTTTGTGAGTTTCTTCTCCAGCTGTACGTCGATATCCTGATAGTACATGGAGTTGCCCCACTTCCAGAATGCGGAGCCGTAACCGTCGGTGCCCCACTCTCCGCCGTCGCGCGGAGTGGTGTTCAGCGAGTGTACGTGCGAGAAGTTTGCCTTCACCTTTGTGCCGTAACGTCCGCCGAGCAAAGTATTTTTCTTGAAATTATATCCGAGTTCAGCCTGATAAGCCCATTCGCCGCCAGGTCTGGTGGCATAGGGATAGAGGGCTGCAAGCGCATAGGTCTGGTCGTGTGTGAAAGCCGGCAGGTGGTTGATGAACGAAGATGTTCCTGTCATGCTTCGGCTGCTTCTAAACGACATATTGTCGCTGCGCTTGGCTTGCAGCAGCACACTCATGCCGCGCTGCGAATAAGAGCCCGACAGCATTGCCACATAACCCTTGCGATATATATAACCGTTATCGAACGATGGGTCTTGTGTCTTCTGTGCATATTCTGCCAAAACGTTGATGCCGCCGTGCTGTACTCCGGCACGCACATCAAACGCATTTACATTGCGGGGAAGATTAAGTTTTTGGCTTGCATTGGGCATTATTTCCTCCATATCCTCGTGCTTGTTCACGAACGAGCCGCCCAAAGTGAGATAAGTACCGCCGTCCTGAAGCGGCTTTATCCATTCATCGAGATTGAGTTCCACGTCACCTCCCGACACGAAAGCGTCGTTATAGTCCCAGTAACGGCGTTGTTTTCCGCTAAGTGCCTTCAGTGTTACACCTTTCAGCGGCTTCACCACAACGCGGGCGCCGAGCAGCGAATTGTCTATGCCGAGGCTGCGCTCCTCGTATGTGCGAAGGATGAATCCCGAGCCGAACTGTTCGTAATAATTACCCAAAGTCACTTCGAGATTCTTTATATGGAATTTCGCATAGACATTTCCGAGGCCCCATCCTTCGAAATCATTTTCAAAACCGGGCAGCGGGTGGTCAAGATACTCCAGGCGCAAGCCTGCATCCACGTATTTGCTCATCACGCCCACCTCTGCATAGGTATTGGTAAGAGCCCAATTGCTTGTTTTGTCCGTTCCAATCTTATTGTCTGTCTCCGGAATAAGAATATCACTCTGCAGGCTTCCGGTCACAGTGAGCTTCTTTTGGCTGTCACTCTGTGCGTGGGCAGCGGTAACGAAACCGACAAAAGCGAGGAAGCCCAACAGCGGTCTGTATAATCTCATCGTAAGTTTTTTTAATTATATATATTATATAATAAGGTATATGTCCATGCGCGTCATTTCACAAGTTCGCGCACCTTCTCTATCAGTTCAGCTTCAGCGCCGTCGGTATAGCCGTTATGACGATACACTATCTCGCCCTTTCCGTCGATAATCAGCACATACGGTATTGTCTGTATGCCAAGCGCACGTTTGAAATCACTGTTTGAGTCAAGAATAACGTCGTATTCCCATCCGTTGTTGTCCACGAAAGGCTTCACCTTGTTGGCATTCTGTGCCTGGTCAATGCTGACAGCAACGAGTTTTACTCCTGTTTCCTCCCTCCATTCGTCATAGACCTCGCTGATGGCAGT
Organism: uncultured Prevotella sp.; assembly: GCA_947072805.1. Lineage (GTDB taxonomy): Bacteria > Bacteroidota > Bacteroidia > Bacteroidales > Bacteroidaceae > Prevotella. The sequence goes on along the minus strand of CAMTJK010000180.1, from coordinate 452 downwards.
GAGTTCGCGATTGCAAGGCTTGCACCATGCTGCAAAGAAAGAGATTATAAGGGGTTTGCCATTGTTTGAAAGGGTATCGGTCTTTACCGTTTTTCCGTTTACATCCTTTAATGTGACAGAAGGAAGCTGTGCCGATGCCTGGATGGCAAAAGCCAAGACAACGGTCATTATAACTATAAATTTCTTCATATACTATTATTTCATTAATGAATACAGCTGCAAAATTAATCATTATATTGTTATTCGGTATTCATTTTAGCTAAATTTTGACATTTTTATGCGAAAAGCCCGCAGTAAGTATTGGAATGTAACCCATGTCGTCAGATATCTTCTATATCCTTTTCCGTCAAGCCGGTAGCTTTCACTATATCTGCCGTGGCAAGTCCTAAGGCTTTCAGATTTGCAGCTACCTTGAGCATGCTTTCCCTACGACCTTTCTCTATGCCTTGTGC
>CAMTJK010000179.1 GCA_947072805.1 uncultured Prevotella sp. | reverse complement strand
ATTGTTAAAGCCTTATTATCAGCTGATGAAAACAAACATAGAAAAAGCTACGAATGAAAGCAAAGATATAATACGTGGCTTGATTACGGCTTTTTCATACTCCGTAATATCGTTGATGAGCATAGACAAGGAAAAGTCGTCAAATACAGCCACAAGCAATACCACAACACACAAGCAGCAACTGTTCGATAAGTTCATGTCACTTCTCAAACTTTATCACATATCAGAACGTAGCGTTGCTTTCTATGCCGGAAAGATGTGTCTCACACCCAATTATCTGTCGGGAGCGGTGAAAGACTATAGCGGCAGGAGCATCTCCGGGTGGATAAACGAATATGTGGTGCTCGAGGCGAAGATGATGCTGAAGAATTCAGCTCTCAACATTCAGGAAATAGCATACAGACTGAATTTCGACACACAGTCAGCGTTCGGGAAATATTTCAAGCTGCACACTGGGCTTTCACCCAAGCATTACCGCGACTCATGCTGACTACCTGCCATGTTCTCCAACAATGGCAAAATAGACTACATCGTCATTGCCATCGTTGAACATGGCGTGCGAATGTCCTTTAGGACAATAATGTACAGAGCCGGCAGAGAATTTCTCTTCCGTATCGTCGTAACGGAAATATCCATCTCCACTTATTATATATACTATTTCACTGTTCGTATCATGACTGTGATAACCGCTCGAAGCCCCCGGCTTGAGTCTACTCATCATGATTTTGTTGTCTTCGTCAATAAAATTGCGTGTAACGAGTTCTCCCTCCCCTCCTCTGAATTTCAGCAGGGTTTCTTCCTTGATTTTGTTGTAATCGATAATCATAATATGATTGTGTGTGGTTTTGATTTCAATACTTTTTGCCTCCTTATAAATCTTTCAGCAACAGCTCCCGTGACTCTGTAAGATAACGCCTGCGAAGCTCAAGAGCCTTGCGCCAATTATCGTTATATTGTTTCTCGAGCGGCAAATCTATCTTCCATCGTCCATGCGACTCAAGACGGTCTATCATCACGCCGAGACTGAGATTATCCACATTCTCAACAGGAACAAACATGGATGACTCACCCTTCTCGTCGGAAGTGATTTCTATAAGCAGGTGGGCGTCTATCATAAAATAAAGAAGGTCATTGACAATGCGGATTGGTATGCCGGTTTCCTTGCACAATTCCAGGGCTGTGTAAGGTCGGCTGCCCTTGTCGAAACGGCGGCAGATGCGCGAGGCAAGCATTGCGCACAGCATGATACGGTAACGATGACTAAGGTCTGATGTTGAAGCATTATAATCGTAATAGTCGAGATTCTGGTTGGTATAGCACAGTTCGGCACCGAAGAGACAGATGGTCCATGATATCTGCGTCCATAACATAAACAATGGTAAAGCGGCAAACGAACCGTAGATGGCGTTATAACTGCTTACCCACATCTGGGAGTGGATATAGAATAGCTGAAGCCACTGCATAGCAACACCTGCAAGTATGCCCGGAACAATGACATGACGCACCTTCACATGGGTGTTGGGCATGAAGACGTAAAGACCGACAAAGAGTAGCGACATGAGTGCGTACGGAAGCAACGACATGAAAAAGCGGACCATAGGTCCGAGAACGAGGAGGTCGGGCACCTTGCCAGCCACTGTTGCCATGAAGATAGACAATCCCGAAGTTACCACTATGAGTATGGGGAACAGAAGCAGCATGGCAAGATAGTCGGTAAATGTGCGGAAGATGCTACGCTGCTTCTTAACCTGCCATATATCGTTGAATGTCTTCTCGATATTGCTTACCAGCATGAGCACGGTATAGAGCATGAAGAGCAGTCCGATGCCAAGGAATACCCCACTTTTGGTATGAACAAGATAGCTGTTTACAAACTCCACTATAGTATCGGCCGCCTGAGGCTGTGACTTGAAAGCATCGCGAAACCACAACTCTATATATTTATTGTAGCCAAACCCTCGTGCTATGGCAAATACCACAGCCATAATAGGCACAATGGCAAGGAGTGTGGAATATGTGAGCGCAGAAGCCTGGCTCATCACATTTCGTGCCGTGAAGAAACGTATTGCCAATATCAACTTTTTCAGAATGGCGTAAAACAGCATTCTTAGAGGTGAGACATCGTCAGAATTTACCTGCCAAATGCCTACTTGTATAAAATTACAGAGTTGCTTGTATCTGTTGCCCATAAAAGAAGAAATAAAAAAGAGGCAGCATCCCTATAAGCCGGGTTCTGTACACACCGACACCTTTGCCGATGGCGTCTGTCATCTATCTAATCCGCATGTCACCACACGGCTTCAGCGTTCTACCCTCCATCGCACTACGTTCGGGCGGACAACCCTCAAACGATGGTATACGCGAACTTGCAGCCCCCAGATGGTACAGCCCGCCGATCGCCCGACGGCTGGTGGTCTCTTACACCACCTTCTCACCCTTACCATGCCTTGCATGGCGGTTATTTTCTTCTACCAGCCCCTGCCGTTGCCGACAGCTTCTATTTTCGGAAGTGGAGCGTCCTATGCTGCCCGGACTTTCCTCCCGTATCCCTATGGATACCGGCGACAGACCGGGATACTGCTTCTCGACTGCAAAAGTACACGAAAAAGGCGTTATGACAAAATAAATATCTTACAATTTGATACGTAAACGCATATATTCGATACATGATTAAACGTGTACAGTACAACGAGGAACGACATTTTGACTATCTTTGCAATCTGAAACCAACTATCAGCACACCTTGAAAAGATTTTTTGCTATTCTAATTGCCGTTATCCTGTTAAGCACAGATGTTATGGCATCGGAACACGCTCCGCGGCGCCGTCCCATATCTCCGCAACAACCGATGTGGATAATACACATCGATACATGGAATACGGCAGACCCGGAGCGTATTATCGAAATGGTTCCCAAGGACATTCTGCCCTACGTATGCTTTGTATTATCATTGTCAGCAACTGACGCCACCTGCTGCAGTGGTCCCAACGTATGTGACGCATGGATGAAAGCGTGCGCATCGAAGCGTGTTTGGACAATGATTCAACCGTCGAGCGGTGCTCACAACAGATTCTCGGATACAGACTATTCTGATTACGAGCGTTATTTTAAGGAATATCCAAACTTCCTCGGCTGGAACTTTGCTGAACAGTTTTGGGATTTCGGAGCTGCCAAAAGCGATGGTACTGGCAACTGGCCTACATTCATGCAGCGTCTCAACACCTTCGTACAGATATATAAATATTGTCAGCGATACGGCGGTTACTTCTGCACTTCTTTTACCCAGGCTTTTTATAGCGCGAGCATGATGCCTATTGCATACATGAAGCGAAATGCGGAATGGCGGGAACTGATGAAAGAAGACCCCGAACATTTCATCTGCTGCGAGAAATATACCATGTCAAGCTGCTTCCTCGACATCGAATCGAACGTTGTCGGAGCGCTGATAGGCAAATATGCCGGACAAATAGGCATACGCTACGATGACTGTGGGTGGCAGAACAACGATCCGGACACCAATCCCTACATTCATTCCGCAGGTGCCGTACCTGTAATTGAACACATGATGCTCGACGGAGAAACGGTACTTGACGGTCCGGAACTTATACCGAACGAAGCAAGCCACGAAGTGGCGACATCTGCAGTAGGAAGCTACACGCGGCGGAATTGGGCATGGTATCCACAATACCAGAATATATATATGGACTTCTGGCGTAAGATTTTGGATGGAACCATCCGAATTCCTACAAGACAAGAGGTTATTGACAGAACAAAGATAGTTGTAAAAAACGATCTGCCGGTATCTAATATTAATGATGACAACATCAAAGACCCATACATCAGCATAGACAATCAATTTGACTATCTTTACCGATGGGATGAAGACCGAGGCGGACAGGCTTGGGAGAATCACTGGCTTGACAACCGCTGGTGGTTCAAGAAGACAGGACGGTATCCTTGCTTCCCACAGGTATACGACTTGCTTGATGACTATGCAAAGGAGAAACTTACTGTGATAAACCGCAGCGCGTTCAATAATTATTTTCCCTCAAAAACAGCTAAGGTGAACAAGATGAATGCACTCTTTCCCGAAGAATACACCGGAAGCATATACGCATCGCATATAGAAAACACATGGATGACATACAATCCTTTCCAATACAACGAGGAAATGACTGAATTGGGGAATACAGAGGTGAACAGAGGCAACGGAAAAAGGATATTCAGCCATGCCACCAACAGAGCAAAGGGAAACATCCCGCTGCAATACAACACCAGCAAAAGCTTATCACTAAACTATGCTCCATACAGTCTGGGGGTGGTAAAGGAGTATACGGACAGCATACACATCTACTTGCAGAACTACAGCAAAGCTGACTCGCAACATAACATGGCTGAGAATCCGCAGACTACCGACACCATAATGATTGATGGAATAGACGGCACACCCACAATTTCATGGCATGACCGTGCTTCACACAAAGCATCGACGGTAACTCACACGTTCGTAGATGGCGTTCTAACAATAGCTGTAAAACATAACGGACCACTCGATATAAACATAACATGCCGCGGCAAGGAGACAAATCGTAAGACAGAATACACTAAAGCCGTTCTCATAGAGCCGGAACGCCCACCACTTTACATTGACACACTCGAGTATCAGGCTGAATTCATGGACTATAAAAGCATAAGTGCAAACCGAACAAACGGATATTATTTCGGCAATCCGGGATACAGAGGACAGGGTTTCGTAGAGTTCGGACAATCATCTTCGGCAACTCTGCGCGACACGGTATGGATTCCGTTCGCCGGAACCTACAAAGCAAAGATAAGATATAAGTCGCCGGGGGGAAGCCCGACCATGGGAATGAGGATGAATGGAGTTTCTGAATATGTCACATTACAGAAGACAGACAACTGGATGTGGTCGAAAGAAGGAGAATTCACGCTGAAAGAAGGTGCCAACGTGTTCACTCTCACAACACGTTCAACAAACATCTCACCACTTATAGACTGCCTTCAAGTATACATGACAGACGAAACGAAAGACAAGGCAACCATTGCCGAAAGCATAAAACAACACGATATAGACATTGTCTCGGTTGAATACTACGATATGACCGGACGGAAAGTGACGAGAGACTGCGTCAAAGGCATTCTCATTCGCCGCACATTACTGAGTAACGGCAGCACCATTGTTGATAAGATAAAGAAATAAAAGAATGAAATACGCACTATCTATCATTGCACTCTTGTTCCCTACCCTTTTCTTATCAGCGGCTGACGTTTTCGTTTCGTTTACAGAGAATGAGAGAACCGCACTGAAACTTACCGGAACGGCAGATACCATTGTTTACGACAAGAATGATTGGAACGGTGTAAAGATTGCCATCGGCAATCTAAAAAAAGACCTGCGTGCTGTGACAGGGTCTGACCGTGCCCCTATTATAGTAGGAACCGTTGGCAGAAGCCGTATTGCCAGCGAATACAAATCTATAAGCAGACTGCTGAAAGGCAAATGGGAACAATATATAATAACTGTCAGGAACGGCAAACTCATCATACTCGGTTCTGACAAACGGGGCACAATATATGGAATATACGAACTCTCAAAACAGATAGGCGTATCGCCCTGGTACTGGATGGCAGATGCACCTATTAGACACCATGAAGAACTATATATAAATAAAGGTGTATTTACCTACGGAGAGCCTAAAGTCAAATATCGCGGAATATTCATAAACGATGAGTGGCCCTCGTTCGGAACATGGTGCTCAAAACAATTCGGAGGAATAAATTCAAAGGCCTATTCACACACCTTCGAGTTGCTTCTACGACTTAAAGCCAATTACTTCTGGCCGGCAATGTAGGCGAGCCGCTTCAACGAGGACGATACGTTGTCACCGAAGATGGCAGACGACATGGGAACAGGAAACGATGCGGAAAACATGAAGACACTGTCGAAGGTAATAGACAGCCAAAGACGCATAATAAGCAATGTTTACAGTAAGTCGGCAGCCGACATACCACAGCTTTGGGCTATTTTCACGGAGGTTCAAAGATATTATGACGCAGGCTTCAATGTTCCAGACGACGTCACTCTGCTGTTTTGTGACAACAACTGGGGATATATAAGGCGCAAAGGGCGTGACCACGAGCGCAAACGCAAAGGTGGTCTGGGGCTGTATTACCATATAGACATGAACGGCGGACCATGGAACGACCGATGGGTGAATACAACCACGATACCTAAACTTCGCGAACAACTCCACCTTGCATATGCAAGTGGCATAGACCGTATATGGATTATCAACGTAGGTGATCTGA
>CAMTJK010000178.1 GCA_947072805.1 uncultured Prevotella sp. | reverse complement strand
GTTAAATTCGACCAAATATCTTTACAAATTAACTTTCATTAAGTGCAGTTACGAGGCTGATTTCTTCATAAACAGCACAGTTTACATTTTATCGGCATAGGAGTGGCTTTATCAATGTTTGGCTTCTATGGTCTGTTTTATGTGATAACATATTGTATTAATGAATAAAATAGCTAATTTTGCACCACCTCAAAAGTAGAAAGATGATGGACTGGCAACGACTGATAACAAACAAGAGGCTCGGACAGGAGCAGCGGCACAGCGAACGGCATGACGACCGCACCGAATTTAAGCGCGACTACGACCGTCTTATCTTCTCGGCACCGTTCCGCCGACTGCAGAACAAGACGCAGGTGTTTCCGCTTCCCGGCAGCATCTTTGTGCATAACCGCCTGACTCACAGTCTCGAAGTGGCAAGCGTGGGCATGTCGCTGGGCAATGACGTGGCTACACTCCTCACGGAAAAGCATCCCGAGCTGCGCAATACGCTCATCAATGAGATAGGACAGATAGTGAGCACGGCATGTCTTGCCCACGACCTCGGCAACCCTCCGTTCGGACATTCGGGCGAAAAGGCCATACAGACATTCTTCACCGAGGGGGCGGGACAGTCGCTGAAAGGCATGGTTAGCGACAATCTATGGAACGACATAACCCGCTTTGAAGGCAACGCCAACGCCTTCCGCCTACTCACGCACAGGTTTCAGGGACGGCGTCCCGGCGGTTTTGTCATGACCTACAGCACGCTCGCATCCATCGTAAAATATCCCTTCGAGTCGGCTGCCGCCGGCACTCACGGCAAATTCGGATTCTTTTCTACCGAGAAAGACACATACAGACGCATAGCTGCCGACATGGGCATACTGCAACTGTCGCCCGACGGCATGCCGCTGCGCTACGCCCGGCATCCGCTTGTGTACCTCGTGGAGGCTGCCGACGACATCTGCTATGAGATAATGGACATAGAGGATGCCAACAAACTGAAGATTCTCTCTTTCGACGAGACGGCACAACTGCTCCTCGGCTTCTTCGACGATGACACAAGAAGCAACATACTCAAACGCATAGAGACGGAAATGCTCACCGACGACAACGAGAAGGTGGTGTATATGCGTTCCTGCGTAATAGGCATTCTGGTAAACGAGTGTGTGAAGGCGTTCGTGGAGCACGAACAGGACATTCTCGACGGCACCATGAAAGGCTGCCTCATCGACCACATCAGCCCCATACAGCGTGAGGCTTACCGCCGCTGCGTGGACGTATCGGTAGCAAGAATATACCGGAGCAAGCCGGTGCTCGACGTGGAACTGTCGGGTTACAAGATAATGGCAACCCTCATGGAACAGATGACCGAAGCTGCCGTGCATCCGGAACGCTACTATTCGAAGCAGCTGATAGGCAGGGTGAGCAGTCAATACGACATAAATTCTCCCGACCTCGAGACGAGGATAATGGCTGTTATCGACTATATCAGCGGCATGACCGACGTGTATGCGCTCGATGTCTATCAGAAGATAAACGGTATAAGCCTGCCCATCATCTGACAAAGGGCAACGGGAAACCGATGCCACATTTTATATATCCCGAATCCGGTGATTTGGGATGTTATTTTTGCGCTTTTCTTTCTCCGTATACCACTTTCAGTGCGTGCAGCATGGTTGTCCCCTCTCCGCACGTGCCCGTATGCTGTATGGCTATGCCTCCGCAGGTGCCCGGTTCTACTGTTGCCGAGAGGTCCACGCGGCGGGCGAGTGGCGAATCGTCGGGCAAAGGTGTGGACGTTTCCACTGCGGCTGTGAGCGTGGTGCCCCTTACGGCAAGCGAGATGGTGCATCCCGTACGGTAACAGATGGCGGTTACAGGCTCTGTCAATGGTTCCACCCTGCCATTGTGGTACTTCACGAGCAGGAAGTCTACCGCCTTGGCGTGCTTTACCGTGCGGACTATGCGCAATCCGTAGCCTGTCAGCGTGCGGGTATCAAACTTCAGGCACACGTCCATGTATTGTCCGGTGGCGCTCCCGAAGCCCTGTCCGGCAGTCTTCGTGGGATCGACCTCGAGAACAAGTTGCATGTCGCCTGTTTCCGTGCAGACGGGAGTGTACATAAGGCGTGCGCCGCGCTGTGCCTGGAGCAATCCGTAGCCCACAGCACCGTTATAGCCTTTGCCGTAGACCCACATGTCCTTGTTTTCGTCGTATTTCCAGTCGAACGCCTCTGTATCGGCAGGCTTATGCCCGTCCAGCGTCCACAGTCCCGGCAGTATCAGTGTCTGATTGGCAGTGGGAAAATTGCGGAAATCGGTTGAGAAGGAGCAGTCTGCCGGCTCTATCCGTGCCTTGGCTATCCTCTTTTTGCCGGTAGCCTGCGCCGTTCCGGGCACACTTCTGTTATGGCATGGTGCCACCGTTGCATATATTTCGTGCCCACGGTCGGCTGCCGTCAGACGATAGCTGCGTTCCGGTATGCCGCCACGGCTCACCGCCACAGTAACGGCGGCAGCGCCATTGTCCACACATCTGTACCACGTTATCAGCGAGCGGTCCGGCCTGCCATCAAGATTCAGTTCATAATCCACCGTAGCCACATCATTTTCAATCTTCAGTTTCGGGCGTTTCAGCAAGCGGGGGGCAGGCAGTTCCGATGGCTTGACAGTAAGTTCCACAGCCCCTCGCAGCCCGCTCTCGTCGTAAGCCTCGACAAAGAATGTCGCCGCCTCGTCGGTATTGTTTGCAGCCTCAACGGTTACGGAATCTCCGGTGGCAGCCGACAGCGACACATAGCCTTCATATCCCGGTTGCACACGCCAGTATTTGAGTGTCTGCACGGCTTCAAAACCTCCGTGCATGGCGGTACGGGCTTTCAGTATGAGCGGTTCTCTGCCCGTAACCATGTGTGCCGAACGCAGGTTCATGAGCATTGCCGTAGGCATGGGCTTGTCGTGATGCCGCTCCGCAAGTAAACGTTTCTGGCACAGCGGGTCCCATCCGTCGTTGCCGCGCAGCAGGTTGTATACATTATATATAATAGGTTGGCCGTTCACCGTATCGGCAGCCGCATGCGCCGCCATGACATCATCACAGGCATGCTGTTGCGCTGCAGGTACGCAGAAAGCGTCGAGCAGTCGGAGAGAATCTATGCAGACAGTGTTTTCCTTGCGCTGTGTTCCCACCACATAGGCATTGCCGTTCAGACGGAAGTCGGCCTGATAGCACCGCAGCCAGGGTGTGGGATAGTTTGTCCAGCCCACCTGCACGTCCTCGCCGGCCGTATAGCGGCAGCCAATGAGTGCGAGTGCGCCCGGAGCCTTGCAGAACACCATGCTCCTGCTGCCGCCGAAAACCTCGAAACGGCATCCGAGAAATACGGCTCCGCATCTGTGCGTGGTGTAAAAAGGTTTCTGTCCGTAAAGTGCGATGCTACATTTCAGGTAAACGCCGTTGCCGGTAAGTGCATCGTCCGTACATTCCATGTGGCATCTGTCGAAGAGTATGCGCCTTGCTCCGCTGAGCGGGTTCATATTGAGGCGACTTATAAAGCGTACGTTGCGTGCCACCACCCTGTCGCCGTCCGTATAAGCTACGTGTGCTTGTGTGATGGCGTCGTTGCGCCTGCGTCTTGACAGTTCAGGCATCAGCGGATAGTCGAGGTCCACGTTGCAGAAGTTGCCCATTGTGAGATTGCTCACCTGCAGTCCGTCGCCGTGGAAGTCAAACATGGTGAAGTTGCCGACGGCTCCCTGTGTCTGTCCGCGCTGCGAGGCCAGCACCACCTTTCGCGCGTCGTCTGTAAGTCCCGTGATGTGCAGGTTGCTGCAGCTTATCACCATTCCGAAGGGCTCTCTTCCGTTTTTGCCCACAGCCACTTCCGGCGTGTCGGGGTCGTCAGCCCAGTACACGTAGGGTGCCACGTAGACGTTCATCGGCGCTTCCGGCGTGCCGTCGGTGAGTGCAGCCACGGCTTTCTGCAGCGTGTTGTAAACGAAGGGCACGGCATCAGCCTCCTCGTCGGTGAGGTTTCCGTCGAGGAATATGCTTTTTTCCGACAGTGTTATGGTGTCGGAGCCGAATACTATGCTCCCGTCGAGCATTTCGATGGGAGCCGATTTGTCGAGAGTTGTGTAGTGATGGTTTTTCTTTGCCGCCGGTGCAGTGTTAAGGGCGGCAAAGATGAGCAATGCGGCAAGCACTATCTTTTTCATTATTCCATGTAAGTTGCGCCGCAATCGGTACGGAGTAGTCCCTTCTTACGGGCTATTGTTTTTCCTTGTATATTACATTGTTGGCTCCGCTGGTTATATTCAGAGCCTCGGGATGTTCCTTTATGAACGAGTCTATGTGTCTTACGCGCTTCTGGTCGAGTATTTCGTCTACGGCAATAAGTATTCCCGTTTCCTCCACATCACCGAATCCGTAGTTTATTGCCGTTCCGAAGAGCTTCATCGTCGGGCTAAGTCCCATGTATGCGTTTACGAGTGGCGGTATGTTGTAGCCGAGTTTTCTCACCTCGCGGTTCAGTATCTTGTAGTCTTCCTTGAACGATTCCTCGCAGAACAGCTCTTTGAGTTCATCGGGGTCGGATTCTATCACGAGCGGCTTCATGGGAATGACCAGGTTTTCCTTGTCTTCGAAGTGTTTTTTCAGGAAGTATAGAATCATGTCCCGTCCCTTTCTGATGTACGAGGGGTACATTGTCATCTTTCCGAAGAAGTATTTCACGTCGGGCTGTATTACGGTAAGCGCACCGAGCCCGTCCCACAGGTTGTCGAGTGCGAAGAGGCTCTTCGAGCCGTTGCGGCTTGTGTTCTGGTATCCGAGCGACACGAAGCTGCGTCCCAGCTCTATTGTCTGCGGCATATAGTCGCGCATGAACTTTTCGGAGAAGTGGAACATGTGGCTTGTAGCGAGTATGGGCTGTCCGTTTTCGTCGATATCTACGTCTTTTCCGAGGATATATCTGTATCCGCCAATTATTTCTTCGTCTTCCGGATTCCACACAATGAGCTGCTTGTAGCAGTTGTCCATGGTGTCGAAGTCGTCGAGATCCATCTCTTTCCCGGTGCCTCCGCCTGCCTCGCGGAACACCATCTCGCGCAGTCTGCCTATTTCCTTGAGCACGTTAGGCGCATTGTGTGCATCTACGATGTAAATCTCGTTGTGGCTTTTGTTTGTCATCCTGAGCTGTCGCTCGGGTGTCAGTTCGCTTTTCAGCAGAGCCTTGTCTATCGGTTTTATTATATCCTGTTCCATTCTCTGTTGTGATGGATAATGATTCTATTTCTTTTTCTGTCAGAACACGTCGTTTTTATCTGTCTGTCAGAGTTCGTAAACCCTGTCTTTCACCCACTGCGCCCACTGTGTGGGTGTCTTGCTCTTGTCGAAAGTCTGCCATGGTATGGGTTTGCCTATGGCCACGCGGAACGTCTTGTGTACATTCTTGTACATTTCGTCTACGAGGAAAAGCATTGCGATATTTACTTTCTTGACGTAATTGTCGGAGAAATTGGCGAGGCGATAGAAGAAATCTGAATTCTGGCCGCCGAAATGTATGGGCACAACGTCTCTCTGCGCTGCCACACTCTTCACGATGAAGGTCTTTGCCCACGGCAGGTCGCGTATAACGCCGTTATGTTTGCGCGAGCACAGACCGGCAGGAAACATGAGCATGTGGTCATTGCTTTTAAATCCGTTTTCAACCATGGCTGGGAAATTGCGGCTCTGGCTGCCTGTCTTGTTTATTGGTATGCAGAGCGGTGCCAGTCCGGGTAGGTTCATTAGCAGGTCGTTCACGAGATACTTGAATTTGCCGTCGTAGTGCCTTCCGATGAGTGCGCCGAGCGCCACTCCGTCCTCGCCTCCGAGCGGATGATTGCTTACAAAGGTATAGAGTCGTCCGTCGTCCTTGGCAGGCAGATTTTCTTCGCCGACTACTTCGAGTGTCATGTCAAGATATCTTACACATTCCTCGAGCCATTCGGTGCCTGTAAGATGGCGGCTGTCCCAAAGAAAGGCGTTCACCTCGTCTTGATGAAGTATGCGTTTGAGCCAGCCAACAAGCGGGCGCGGCACAAAGCGGGATTTGCCTCCCATCTTACTACGCAGTATTTCATCAATGTCAATAGTAGTCTCGGTGACTTGTTTCATTTCTCTCTACAATGCTAACGATATGCAAAAGTAGCAGAAAACTTTGAGAAATGGCACGATTTCATAGGAAAATTAGCCAAAAAGATTTAAAATTGACACGTTGTAATCGCTTTTTGACACTATGCCCGCATACATACTGAAAAATGTCTTACTTACAACGCGCCGCAAAGGCTCTGAAAGACCGGTCTCATGGTTGTC
>CAMTJK010000177.1 GCA_947072805.1 uncultured Prevotella sp. | reverse complement strand
TGTTAAATTCGACCAAATATCTTTACAAATTAACCTTCATTAAGTGCAGTTACGAACACCCCTGCAACAGGGTCTTCATGCCCCTATTCGTTCCTTATATTCTAACGGCAGGTAAAACCGAATGCTATGACAAAATGACGTAATAACATATCACGACAAAGCGTAAAAAAGATTTTGGCACATGCTTTGCTATACTGAAATCAAACGGAAATAATATACCGTACACATACATTAGATAATAATAAAATAAAAATAAAAAGATTATGGGAAAGATTATTGGAATTGATTTAGGAACGACAAACTCATGTGTTGCTGTTTTTGAAGGCAACGAACCGGTCGTAATTGCCAACAGCGAAGGTAAGAGAACCACACCATCTGTTGTGGGATTCGTTGAAGGCGGAGAAAGAAAAATCGGAGACCCGGCAAAACGCCAGGCTATAACCAACCCCAAAAACACCGTATACAGCATCAAACGCTTTATGGGTGAGACCTGGGCACAGACTGAAAAAGAAATCGGACGCGTACCCTTTACCGTAGTAAACGAAAACGGCTATCCCCGCGTTGATATAGACGGACGCAAATATACACCGCAGGAAATATCTGCCATGGTTCTTCAGAAGATGAAGAAGACCGCAGAAGACTACCTCGGACAGGAAGTAACCGACGCCGTAATCACCGTTCCGGCATACTTCTCTGACTCACAGCGTCAGGCAACAAAAGAGGCAGGACAGATTGCCGGACTGAACGTTCGCCGAATAGTAAACGAGCCTACAGCCGCAGCCCTCGCATACGGTGTAGACAAGGCTAACAAAGACATGAAGATCGCCGTGTTCGACCTGGGTGGCGGTACATTCGATATATCAATACTGGAATTTGGCGGAGGCGTTTTTGAAGTGCTCTCAACAAACGGTGACACACACCTCGGAGGTGACGATTTCGACCAGGTTATCATCGACTGGCTCGTTGAAGAATTCAGAAACGACGAAGGCGCCGACCTCAAGCAAGACCCGATGGCAATGCAGCGTCTGAAGGAGGCTGCCGAAAAGGCAAAAATAGAACTGTCAAGTTCTACATCGACAGAAATAAACCTGCCTTACATCATGCCGGTGGGCGGCGTACCCAAGCACCTCGCAAAGACACTCACACGCTCAAAGTTCGAACAACTGGCACACTCACTGATACAGGCTTGTCTCGTGCCTTGCCAAAACGCAATGCGCGACGCCAAACTATCTACATCCGACATTGACGAAGTGATACTCGTGGGTGGTTCAAGCCGAATACCCGCCGTGCAGACACTGGTAAAGAACTACTTCGGAAAAGAACCCTCAAAAGGCGTAAACCCCGACGAAGTGGTTGCCGTGGGAGCCTGCATACAGGGTGCCATCCTCAACAAGGAAGGCGGCGTGGGCGATATCGTATTGCTCGACGTCACTCCTCTTACACTCGGCATCGAGACAATGGGTGGTGTTATGACCAAACTCATCGAAGCAAACACCACTATACCTTGCAAGAAGAGCGAGGTGTTCTCTACTGCTGCTGACAACCAGACAGAGGTAACAATACATGTGCTGCAGGGCGAAAGACCGATGGCTGCACAGAACAAGAGCATCGGACAGTTCAACCTTACAGGCATAGCCCCGGCAAGAAGAGGCATACCACAGATTGAAGTAACCTTCGACATCGACGCAAACGGCATACTCAAAGTATCGGCCAAGGATAAAGCCACCGGCAAAGAACAGGCTATACGCATTGAAGCATCATCCGGACTGAGCCAGGAGGAAATAGACCGCATGAAAGCAGAGACTGAACAGAATGCCGAGAACGACAAAAAAGAGCGCGAACGCATCGACAAGCTGAATCAGGCAGACTCTCTCATCTTCACCACCGAAAACTTCCTCAAAGATAACGGTGACAAGATTCCTGCCGACAAGAAAGCGCCAATAGAAGGAGCCTTGCAGCAGCTGAAAGATGCTCATAAGAGTGCAGACATTGCTGCTATCGACTCTGCAATAGCAAACCTTAACAACATCATGCAGGCTGCCAGCCAGCAAATGTATCAAGGTGCACAAGGTCAGCCGGGAGCAGACCAGGGCTTCAACGGTCAGCAAGCCGGCGGTCAAGCTCACGACAACAGCTCAAAATCTGACGAGAATATTCAAGACGCAGATTTTGAGGAGGTGAAGTAAGGCTGATAAGCAAATATCGGACAATAATAGAAATCCCGTATAACTCAAGTAGTTATGCGGGATTTGCTTTTAGTTAAACTTCGTAGATTGGCTTAGAAATTTGTACCTTTGCAAGGTAAATGACACCAATATTATAACGAATCTGTAGCCGAATCATCACTGTTTGTGTTTCTCATATGGCATTTTTACCCCTCGTTATTAGCAATCAAATAGCATTTAAGCCTTAGTAAGGTGTGTCCAGATCTTTGAGTTCATCTCGATTAAAGGCTTTATTTTTGTCTCTCATGATGTTTATATGTTAAAAAAATGCCAATACTGGCAGTTTTTCGATGTAAAGCTTGCATAATACAATAAAAAAAATACTTTTGCATCGTAAAAAAGTTGCCAATACTGGCAAAAATTTAATGTAAACAATGGAGATAAAAAGAGATCTATATCTGAAACAACTGATAGAAAGCCGTAAAAATGGATTTATCAAAGTGGTAACTGGAATCCGCAGATGTGGCAAGTCGTATCTGCTGAACGTATTGTTCTATCACTACTTATTAGATAATGGGGTGGCTGATGACCACATCATCCGCATAGACCTTGAAGACCGCATGAACAAGGAACTGAGAAATCCTGATACTATGCTCCACTATGTTCATGACAGAATAAAGGATAATGACCTCTATTATATCATCATTGATGAGGTGCAACTGATGGACGAGTTTGTAGATGTGCTGAATAGTTTCCGTCATATTGATAATGCCGACACATACGTGACAGGCAGTAACTCCCACTTTCTGTCTTCAGATATCCCAACGGAGTTTCGTGGCCGGGGAGAGACTATCCATGTGAATCCTCTATCTTTTGCAGAATTCTACTCTGCCATTGGCGGTGACAAGCAAGATGCATGGCGCGAATATTACACTTATGGTGGTTTACCGCTCATTCAATCTTTTGAAACAGAGGAGAAGAAAATAAACTACCTGAAAGGACTGTTCGAAACAGTTTATTTGGCTGATATTATCGAAAGACATAAAATCAAGAATGATAGTGAGTTCCGAGAGTTAGTTCTCATTTTGGCATCGTCTATAGGTGCACCTTGTAATCCTACAAAACTGTCAAACACGTTTAAAAGCGTCAAAAATGTGAGTATTGGTAGTCAGACTATTGCAAATTACCTCAACTATCTGTCAGAATCGTTCCTGCTAAATAAAGCCATACGCTACGATATAAAAGGCAAGAAATACATCAACACGCTCACCAAATATTATTTCTCGGACATCGGTTTGAGAAATGCTATCCTCGATATGCGCCAACAGGAAGAGACGCATATCATGGAGAACATCATCTACAACGAACTTATCATACGTGGTTATAGTGTGGACGTTGGAATGGTGGAGATAAAGAAGCAAGACAAGGATGGCAAGTGGGTGCGCATCCAACTTGAGGTGGACTTTATCGCCAGTCTTGGCAGTAAGAAGTATTATGTGCAGTCTGCCTTGTCTATACCTGACAGAGAAAAGGAGATACAGGAATCTCGTTCTCTTACGAACATCAATGATTCTTTCAAGAAGATTATCATTGTGAAAGACCACATCATGCCACGTCGTAATGAAGATGGCATATTGACAATAGGTCTCTTCGATTTTCTTCTGAAAGAGGATAGTTTGGATATATAATAAAAGTGAACATCCAGAAGCTTTACAGATAAGATAAAAAAAATAGCATATTAGAGAACCTTACAGGTATAGCCCCGGCAAGAAGAGGCATACCACAGATTGAAGTAACCTTCGACATCGACGCAAACGGCATACTCAAAGTATCGGCCAAGGATAAAGCCACCGGCAAAGAACAGGCTATACGCATTGAAGCATCATCCGGACTGAGCCAGGAGGAAATAGACCGCATGAAAGCAGAGACTGAACAGAATGCCGAGAACGACAAAAAAGAGCGCGAACGCATCGACAAGCTGAATCAGGCAGACTCTCTCATCTTCACCACCGAAAACTTCCTCAAAGATAACGGTGACAAGATTCCTGCCGACAAGAAAGCGCCAATAGAAGGAGCCTTGCAGCAGCTGAAAGATGCTCATAAGAGTGCAGACATTGCTGCTATCGACTCTGCAATAGCAAACCTTAACAACATCATGCAGGCTGCCAGCCAGCAAATGTATCAAGGTGCACAAGGTCAGCCGGGAGCAGACCAGGCATTGTCTGGACTTCATGTAGTTTCTGCACTTGTCGCAGAAGCGGTTTGTCTTGCTGAAAGGGTTGCCACCTTTGTTCATAGTTATCGTTGTTATTGAGAAAACGCAAAGGTAACTACAAAGGCTGAATACCAAGCGAGGTAATCAGCCCTAATTTTTATCGTCTCCAAAAGTTTTACCGGACAGCAATAATTTACAATTCTTCAAACTTTTGGACGAACTCATTAACGATAGAAATCATACGCTTAATGTATTCCTTACGATTCTGAGGAGAAATTAGTTTGTATGCTGATGTATCCTCAAAATAACTAAAGCAAAATTCGAGGTCGCCTCCCGATTTTGGTTCAAAATATTTCCAATAAGGCAATGATTCATCACTCCCGTCCGGTTCATCTATTACAGTTAAAGCCTTTACCTTTCTCTTAATATCCTTTGTGTATTTCCCATTTGTTTCATATACACCATAACAAATATAATCATTATATTCACAATTTATTACTAGCGGAATTCCTGATTTTGAAGTAAAGCACAAATCAAAACAAACTTGTCTTTTACGTGGTCCACCATGAACTGCATCATCTATCAATCCGTTGTCTATTGCATTTGTTATAGTGTATCCAGCCAAAACCAAAGCGTCTGATAACTCTTTCCAAAAGTCGCAAATTGTATGCCACTGAATATGTTTGAAATTTTTAATCAATAACATTGCACTTTCTAAGTTATCTGAATTTTTACCGACAATGTTCATGAGTTCTATTCTTTCAGAAACGGAAGATTCGTTATTCGTCATTTTTTGTAATAGGTTTATATATTGATTTATTGATTCCCGAAGTATTGGCTTCGCATAGCTTTCTTTTACACACTCTTTAAGCCATTCGATTATTTCTGAGCCATAAGAGATACATTGTACTTTTTCCACAAGTTCTGGGTATTTTCCGCTGGTTGAAATACTCTCTTCAGACGGTTCGTGCTGGTCAAGAGTAAGATAATATATGTTTATATTATCCTTTGAATACCCTTCTTCTATGGCTTCACGGTAATACTTTTCAAGTTGTCCTTCTTCTTCGTGGTTACTATCCAATGCGTCAATCTTATTCTCGATAATTAAAGCAAACTCATTTCCTTTACGAATAAAAATATCAATATCCTTAAACTCCGATGGGTTTAAGAAGTTGGGAGTTATTGATATTTCGGCATCGTCCACTTGCATATTACTTTCGACCACACGAAGAAACAAGGATAGGAATGTGGTACCCATTTTGTGTGGTGCTTTTGGGTCAAGCAAAACGGAGATAAACCGAGAGTGCAGGTTTACTTCATCTCGTTCATCCCGTAAAATGGAAAATAGATTGAATATTTCTTTCTTATCTTGGCGCTCAAGAAGTTTCAAGCGTAAGATATTAACTTCCTTGAGAAGAAAAATAACGTCATTCATAAGAGAACCACTAAAGTTAAAAATAATTTATTCACATCCTTAAGGATTAGTTCTATACAATTAGTGTTAAGAATTACCATTGTATATTAGCAATTTATGTAAGCGACAGGATTTTGACTTTTAGGGTTGATTTCGTTCCATACGCATTTGCCTATGTATAGTGAGTCAGTTAATTCTGTACCCTCAAATTCATACCGATTCAACCACATAGAATTCTCAGACTGATACCAACGTACGGGGTGGAAAACAGCCACCACTATTCCATGTACAATGGCTAAGACAAGATTAGCATTTTCTACTCGCTTTTTACTAAGTACCCAGTAATGACGTGCGCGGTCATAATTGTCCGCACGCTCATTACTATCGTAGGTCTTACTGATATTGACACATACGATATGGTCGTTGGGATTAATCTTTATATACTCCATGTTAGACTATATGTTGAAGATAAACTTCTTGATGCGTTTTACCACTTCTTCGGTAACTAATTAACGTGAGTTCGACGAATTATAAGTGTCTGTAAATTTGGTGATTAGCGAAAAT
>CAMTJK010000176.1 GCA_947072805.1 uncultured Prevotella sp. | reverse complement strand
CGTACGTGCCTGATTTTGTTAATTACTATTCATGTCGCCGCCAAAAGCATAAAATGTCATAAACAATCGGAGCAAAAGAACAATCAGACACAAAGAAAACTATCTTTGTATAAAACAGGCTGCACTCGGCAAATTGAGAACATTTTCTCTTTGCTCTCATTTGCACTGTTTTTGCATAAAACAGGCTGCACTCGGCAAGGCAATAGAGCCACGAGGCTGACAACATAAAAAGGAAATGTTTTCTAACTTCTAAAAAATAATGATTATGAAAAAGCGATTGTTTACTTCTACAATGATGGCTGTGGCAATGACAATGTGCGTGTGCCACTCCGCCGATGCCTGCACGGGCATCACACTCAACACCACCGACGGCAGAATGGTTGTGGCTCGTACCATAGAATGGGCAGGCAGCGACCTGCACAGCCGCTATGTCGTAGTGCCGAGAGGCTACAGGCAGCGCTCTATGGTGCCGGGCGGCAAGAAGGAAGGACTGGAGTTTGCTGCCACCTACGGTTATGTGGGAATGGCTGTGGAGCAAGAGGAATTCATTACCGAGGGGCTCAACGAAGCGGGACTGTCGGCAGGGCTTTTCTATTTCCCCGGATATGGGAAATATGAGGCTTTCGACGAGGGACTGAAAGAGAAGTCGATGTGCGACCTGCAACTCGTTCCGTGGATGCTGGGCTCGTGCTCAACGGTCGATGAGGTGATGGAGAAAATCAAGCAACTGCATGTGGTGGGTGTCGATGAAAGGGCTTCTACCGTACACTGGCGCATTGCCGACAAGAGCGGCAGGCAGGTAGTGCTCGAGATAACCGGAGGCAAGCTGCACTTCTTTGAGAACAAGTTGGGCGTGCTTACCAATTCTCCCGGCTACGAATGGCATCTTACCAACCTCAACAACTATGTTAATCTGTATCCGGGCAGCGTTGAGACGAAATCGCCGGGAGAGATGAACCTATCACCGTTCGGAGGCGGAAGCGGATGCATCGGTCTGCCGGGCGACTTCACGCCGCCGTCACGTTTTGTGCGTGCTGCCTTCTTCAGCACCACAGCTCCAAAGCCTGCCACTACCGACAAGGCTGTGCTGCAATGCTTCCAGATTCTCAACAACTTCGACATACCTGTAGGCATGCAGTTCGCCGAGGGCAAGATTCCGGCAGACATTCCGAGTGCCACGCAATGGACGGCGGCAACCGACATTACCGGCGGACGCATTTACTACCGCACTATGCGTAACAGCGCGATAAGGTGTTTTGACCTGAAGACTATAGATTTCGGGAAAGTGAAATACCAGACAGAACCGCTCGACACGGTGCAGGAACAGCCCATAACGGTAATAAAGGTGAAATGACAGAGACGCGGCAGGTCAGCGCAAGAGCCACCTTCCGCCGTTTTCCACCATCGGAACAACTATCTCCTCGCGGGTGCTGTCGCCGAAACAGAGCTGCAGAAACACGTCTGCCGTATGGTTCACGCTGTCGGCTGTGGCTCTTACTATGTTCACCGTACTGATGCCACCGTGCTCCTTACGTTGCTCGGCAACAAACTGTTTGGCGTTCACCACAAGCTGCTCACGGTAGGAGGCGGGAATATTGTCGGTTCCTGACAGCCCCGACACGTAGTCGGCGTAGCGTTCTGCCACAAGATGGTCGTAATATACTTTTGCCGCTTCTGCCGCCATGTCCGCAGGCGACTTGTCATTGCCACTGCACGACAACAGTACGGCACTTAATGCAATGGTCATGAAGAGCAAGACCGGGTGCAAGCGCATCCCCCTTGCCTTCATGACCATTCTCTTTGTACACTCTGTTGTATGAATTGCCATTTCCAGAACGTCGCAATTCGTCATTTCTGACGTATGAATATGTTTATCGGTGTGCCCGAGAGCGTCCAGTTCTCGCGAATCTTGTTCTCGAGGAAACGCTTGTAGGGCTCTTTCACGTACTGCGGCAGGTTGGCATAGAACACGAACGACGGTATCTGGGTGTTGGGCAACTGCGTGCAATACTTTATCTTTATGTATTTTCCCTTTATCGATGGTGGCGGATAAGCCTCTATGAGGGGCAGCATCACCTCGTTGAGCTTCGACGTTCCTATCTTCGCCTTGCGGTTGAGATATACATCTTTCGCCGTCTCGAGCACACGGAAGATGCGCTGCTTGGTAAGGGCGGATGCAAAGATGATGGGGAAATCGGTGAACGGAGCCATGCGTTTGCGTATGGCTTCCTCGAAGGTGTCTATCACTTTCTGCGACTTGTCCTCTACGAGGTCCCACTTGTTTACCACCACCACAAGCGACTTGTTGTTCTTCTGTATGAGCTGGAAGATGTTGAGGTCCTGCGCCTCTATGCCTCTCGTGGCATCGAGCATGAGCACACAGACATCGCTGTGCTCTATGGCGCGTATGGAACGCATCACGCTGTAGAATTCGAGGTCTTCCGTCACCTTGTTCTTGCGGCGTATGCCGGCAGTATCTACAAGGTAGAAGTCGAATCCGAACTTGTCATAGCGTGTATATATGCTGTCGCGCGTGGTTCCGGCTATCTCCGTGACTATGTTGCGCTCCTCGCCGATGAACGCGTTTATAATGCTGCTCTTGCCTGCGTTGGGGCGTCCCACTATGGCAAAGCGCGGAATACCCTCCTCCAGCGTCTCGCCGTTCTCTGCCTTGAGCTTGCCCATCACAATGTCGAGCAGGTCGCCCGTACCGCTTCCCGTAGCTGCGCTGATGCAGCAGGGCTCTCCGAGTCCGAGCTTGTAGAACTCTGCCGAGTAATAGAGCTGCTCGTTGTTGTCGGCCTTGTTGGCAACAAGGATGACGGGCAGTTTGGAGCGGCGCAGAATCATCGCCACATCCTCGTCCCAGTCGGTGACGCCGTTGGTTATGTCTACGAGAAAGAGCACGAGGTCGGCTTCCTCGGTTGCTATAATCACTTGTTTGCGTATTTCCTCTTCGAAGATGTCGTCGCTGTTCACCACCCAGCCGCCGGTGTCCACGACAGAGAATTCCCTGCCGTTCCACTCGCACTTGCCGTACTGGCGGTCGCGTGTGGTTCCGGCTTCGTCGCTGACTATTGCCTGACGGGTCTTTGTCAGACGATTGAACAAAGTCGATTTTCCCACGTTCGGACGACCCACTATTGCTACTAAATTTGCCATATATATATGTGTTTCTTTTGTCTCTTCCTGTCTTCCGGAAAGGGCTTTCCCGCATCTGTCTGCCACCTCAGTGTTGCCTGCCGCTGTGGCTTATGCATTGCGCGCAAGGCGGTAACATGCTGTAATGGCGACTGTTCCGAGAGTGCAAAGGTAGCATTTTTTTCGCTTTTCGTGCCATTTTAGCTGTATAAAATCAACGGAATGGGGCTGTAAGGCGGCACGCGGCGCCGTATCATTCGGGATTGTAGCCGAAATTGTCCAGTTCCTTTTTTGAACTGCGCCAGTCCTTGTCTACCTTGACAAAGACTTCGAGGAAGATGCTCTTGCCGAAGAATTTCTCAAGTGTCTTGCGGCTCTCGGTGCTCACCTTCTTCAGTGCCACACCCTGATGACCTATTATGATGCCCTTCTGCGAGTCGCGTTCCACATATATTACAGCATTAATGTGTATGTTGCGGTCGGTCTCCTTAAACTGTTCCACCGCCACCTCCACCGAATAGGGTATCTCCTTGTCATAATACAGCAGTATCTTCTCGCGTATAATCTCGCTAACAAAGAAGCGGGCGGGCTTGTCCGTGAGCTGGTCCTTGTCAAAATAGGGAGGGCTGTCGGGCAGGAGCTGGCAAATGCGCTTCAACAGCATGTCGGTGCCGAACTTGTTGAGAGCCGAGATAGGCAGTATCTCTGCATTAGGCAAGAGCGTATGCCAGCGTTCCACGATGTTTCCGAGCGTCTGCTGGTCGCTCTGGTCTATCTTGTTGATGAGCAGCAGTACGGGCACTGTCATCCTTGCCACCTTGTCGAGGAAGTCGCGATTCTTCTCGGGGTCTTCCACCACATCGGTCACATACAGGAGCACGTCGGCATCCTGCAATGCCGACTCCGAAAAGGCGAGCATCGACTCTTGTAACTTGTAGTTGGGCTTGAGCACACCCGGAGTGTCCGAAAAAACTATCTGCATGTCGGGCGTATTTACTATTCCCATAATGCGGTGACGGGTGGTCTGCGCCTTGAATGTGGCGATGGAGATGCGCTCACCGACAAGCTGGTTCATGAGCGTAGACTTTCCTACGTTGGGATTACCAACAATGTTTACAAATCCTGCTTTGTGCATACTTTCATTTTTCTTTTCTGCAAAAGTAATTAAATTCTGCGAAATTACGTAATTGTTCTCGTCTATTGCACAAAACGACGGCTTTTCTTGTTCATAAAAAGCTATCGCGCAATGAAAATGCCGGACAAGAATGGTGGTAAGACCTGTCTCTTGTCCGGCATTGGTATTACATGTTGGTGTGTATGCCTACTGCACCGTAACCTTATATGACTTGTTCAAGTCGATACACATGATGCGCTTATACAATGCACCTGACCAGCCGATGCCGCCTCTGTTGTCATACTGTCCGCACATGAGCAGGTAGCTCTTTCCGCCGAGCATGACCGGACGTCCGCTGTGCGGATTGCACGAGTGACTACGGGGGGATGACACGTGGAAGAACATCGGGGCTATGCCGTGGCTGTTGCCGGCAAGCGAGTAGTAGCCTACGGTGCTGTCGTCTATACGGTAATAGACATTGCCGTCCACGGCTCCCATTATGTCGTAGCCATCAAAATCGGCAACCTTGCGGATTCCGGCTGCATCGCACACCCAAAGGGTGTTGTCGATAGATACCCACGAGCGGTTCTCGTTCTCCTGCAGTGTCACTATATTGGAACCCGCACTGACCGAAGACGAACCTATCTTCTTTCCCTGCGTATCGACGATGGCTACCTCTCCGCCGGCACCTATGCACATAATGTTGTTGGAGGGGGTCTTTACAATGGCTTCATAACGCGCGTAAAGAGGTTTTTCTGACGCAAGCGTCCACTTGTCGTCTGCTGCACTGTACACATACAATGCTCCTACCTCGTCCATTGCGTAAGCCTTACCGCCTATCACGACCGCTCCGTCTGCGAATACGGAGGGCAGGTTGTTGAGAGACTTCACCTCGTTGGTCTTCGTGTCGAGCACATTGAAATAATATGACACGTCGGCAAATTCCCTATTGCCGCTCATAGAGTTATTGACACCATGCACACCGTAACCGCCGCCGAAATAAACCTTGTCGCCGAGGGCAAAACGTACGCGTGCGGAGTTGTAGCCGATGGCATTTTCGTCAATGATGATGGGTCGGAGCACTTCCGACTGGTCTATGCACACCTTCTTCTTCGTTTCGGGAGTGGTAGTGAGGGTGAGCACGGTCTTGCCCTCGCTTTCATGCCAGCCTGTTATACAGTAATGATAGTCGCCCCATACCTTTCCCGGACCTACTATGGTCAGACTGTCGCTTCCGGTAGAGCCGAGGGGGATATTACAGTCAGAGGGCAAGTAGACACTTTCGCCCGGCAAGGTGACAAAGCTAAGTCCCGAAACACTCTTGAACAATCCGCTTTCTGCTCCACCCACCGTAAGATATACGGTTACGGAAGTGGGCGTTGTGGAGAGTCCCGTAATGAGACATTCCGGCTCTGCCATTGTGGTTGCAGGCTGGGTGAACGTGAATGTCTGCACGCCGGAGGCATCTGCCTTTGTCATAGCGGCTGCCTTGCTGCGCACTGTGACTGTTGCCGTACGCTCTGCGCCGGTAACATTGGGGAGCATGTTTACTTCGAGGTCTGCATTTCCAATTCCGTCCTTCACTGCCGGCACACACCAGTTGTCGGACGAGGATGTCTCCCAGGCGCCTTCCATTTCTACCGTCACTACCTTCACCTCACCGGTAGGCGACACGTCTTTGCTATCGCCGCTATCTATATCTCCGGCGGGAGGATTATCCTGAACGGGGTCGGGGGCGGGGTCGTCGTCACTGCTACACGAGAGTGTCGAAAGAGACATCAACGCGCATAATGCCCAAATGAAATAGTTCTTCTTCATAATACTTCTGATTTGATTTTAAATTATAGTGTTTTTTCTCCGATTCCTATATTGCGTTACTCTGATTCCGGCATAGCGGCAATGTATGCAACGTGGCTGTTGCCCACATACAACATCTGTCCTGCGGCAACCTGGCCTGCCTTGTTTCCGGCTGACATGCAGCAACCGGCGTTCTGATGCGGCCCACGTCACAAAAGTATAGGAAGTAATCGGGAAAACGCGGAGTGTGCGTGACGGTTGGCGGCTATTTAAACAAAAATGAGATTACAAATAAACAAAAAAACGCCGTTTTAACCCAAATCGGCCATTAGCGTTATGATGATAACTGCTTATATTTTTGAAC
>CAMTJK010000175.1 GCA_947072805.1 uncultured Prevotella sp. | reverse complement strand
CCAACGACCCCCTGATTAACAGTCAGGTGCTCTAACCAACTGAGCTATTGAAGCAATAAGTGCGCTTCATTTCTGAATTGCGTTGCAAAGTTAATGCGTTTTTCCGAATTGCGCAAGCTTTTGGCAAAAAAAAAGCGTGAAATCTTAAATTTTTTACAAAAAGCATAGCCAATCAGCCGTTATTAGAGCGTAATCATGTAAATTTGCAGGCGTCAAAAGCCGTTTTACGCCGCCTGGCAGGTGCTTTGTTGTACGCCGTACCGACGCCGCGCAAAGGCATGACGGATGGGGCAGGCGTGCCTAAGGGCATTGGCAATGGCTTTGGATGATGAGACTATACATTAATATATATGTCGAAACGAAACTGTAATATACCATAATATATAATGAGAAGACATCTTTTGCCGCTGTTTATGGCGTGCGTCTGCGCTTTGTCGTGTGTGGCACAGCGTAACAAGAACCACAATTTTGAAGTAGCCAAAAATCTTGATATATTCAATTCAATATACAAGAACCTCGATCTGATGTATGTTGATACGTTGCAGGCAGGCGAGGTGATAGGCAATGGTATAAAGGCGATGCTGCGTTCGCTCGACCCTTATACCGAGTATTATCCTGAAGAGAAGTCGAATGAACTGAAGATGATGTATACCGGCAAGTATGCAGGCATCGGTGCGCTCATACGTTATCACCATCGTCTGAAGAATGTGGTGATTGACGAGCCTTACGCCGGCATGCCCGCCGCCGAGGTGGGGCTGAAGAAGGGCGATGTGGTGCTGAGCATCGACGACTCGCTAATGACCGGCAAGACAACGTCGTACGTGAGCAGTCGTCTTCGCGGCGATGCCGGTACGAGCTTCAATCTCAAGATAAGGCGCCCGTCTACGGGTAAGGAGATGGTGTTCAAGATGACACGCCGTAACATAAAGATGCCCGACATTCCCTATTACGGAATGTGCTCCGACAGTGTGGGCTATATATGCTTCGACTCCTATACAGAGAGCAGTGCCAAGGAGATGAGGCGTGCCTTTGTGGATTTGAAGAAGCGTGGTGCCGCTGCCCTGGTGCTCGACTTGCGCAACAATCATGGCGGCTCGCTGCAGGAAGCCATCGACATTCTGAACCTGTGGGTTCCCAAGGGCGTTACCCTTGTAGAGACGAAGGGAAAGATGAAGCAGACCAACCGCGCCTACAAGACACGCTTCGAGCCTGTGGACACGCTCATGCCCATTGTGGTGCTTGTCAGCGACGAGACGGCAAGTGCCGCCGAGATAACCAGCGGTTCGCTGCAGGACCTTGACCGTGGCGTGGTGATAGGCTCGCGCACTTACGGCAAGGGACTTGTGCAGGTATCGGTAGACCTGCCCTACAATGCCAATCTCAAACTCACCACCAGCAAGTATTATATACCCAGCGGCAGATGTATACAGGCTGTCAATTTCAAACATTCCGGAGGCGGATACACCGAGCGCATACCCGACAGTCTTACACATGTGTTCCATACGCGCCTCGGCCGCGAGGTGCGCGACGGCGGAGGCATTACGCCCGATGTCACGGTAAAGCCCGACACGCTGCCCAACATAGCCCTCTATCTGGACAATATAGACTCTACGGAGGTGATGTTCGACTATGTTGTCAATTACATCGCTACGCATCCGCAGATAGCTCCGCCCACGGAGTTCCACCTTTCCGACGCCGATTTCGAGGATTTCAAGCAGAAGGTGGTGGCGAGCGGTTTTACTTACGACCCCATGAGCCGCAAGAAGTTTGACGAGCTTGTGAAGATGGCGCAGTTTGAGGGATATTACGACGATGCCAGGGAGGCTTTCGATGTTCTCAAGGAGAAGCTGAAGCACGATGTGGCACGCGATGTTGAGAGGCACAGAAAGGAGATACAGAAGATTATAGAGACCGATATCATCACCGCCTTCTACTTCCAGGAGGGAGCCCTGAAGGCTGCCATTGCCGATGACAGGCTGCTCAAGGAGGCTCTGCGCATACTTTCCACGCCGTCCGAATATTCGCGTCTGCTCGCGCCGGCACCCAAGAAGTAGTATTCTGCAGCGTCACACTCATCACGAACATTACCATTCTGCATGTACGATCACATAATATCGGCTTTCTGTATAGGCTTCAGCACGGCATATTTCATTAATCTCGCCGTGATGGCGTTCCGTGAAAAAAAACGCACACGCCTGCAAACCCTCTTGGGCTGCATCTTCGTGGTGTGGGCATTGTTCAATTTCAAGGACATCTTCTACGTCTTTCCCAACGGATATGTGACAGAAAACCTGCGTTATGCCATCTTTTTCGACGGCTGGATGGCTGTGTGCTATGCTGCCCTTATCTTCGAACTCACCATGCCGGGCTGGGTTACGCTGAAGCGCCTTGCGCTGATGCTGCTGCCGTTTGTGCTGTTCACCGCGGCTTATGTGGCATATCCGCACAGGCTCACGTTGTTGCTTTACATAGCCTTCCTCGTTGTCTTTGCCCTTGCCATAATATATGTAGGCTACGTAAAGGCAAAGCGTTACATAGAATATGAGCGCAACAACTACTCCGACATCGAGCATATCGACATATCGTGGATACGCCCGGTGTTTGTGTTCTGCATTATCGGACAGCTCATGTGGCTTGCCGTGTCGGTGATGTACAGCATTTTGCTCGACATAATATATTATGTTATTGTCATTATGATGTGGCAGATGGTTCTGCGCTACAGCTACAACACCCGCCCCATACACATTGAGGATGCCGATATCGCTGCCGACGATGGCGGCGCCGTGAGGCAATATCCCTTTGCCGGCTATCTTGAGAGCATGATAGTGGAGCGCGAACTATATCTGGACAGCAATCTCAGCATTCCCGACCTTGTGGATATACTAAAGACCAACCGCACTTACATCAGCGAATACTTCAGGGACGTGCTGCACACAAGCTTCTACGACTACATCAACGGCCTGCGCATCACCAGAAAGAGCATGCCCATGCTTGTGGAACACCCGGAGTACACGCTCGAATATATCGCCGTGCAGAGCGGTTTCAACAATATAGCCACCTTCCGCAGGGCGTTCCGCCGCCATGCCGGTTGCGGTCCTAAGGAGTATCGCGAGAAAATCTCAACCTCTCCTGATGCTTGTGTGCCGCTTTTACCCCCCCCATTCGGACAAGGAGACGCCGCTCTGTAAACTGAAAGATACGATAAAAGCGGTCCGACAAACCCTTGTCAAACCGCTTTTGCAGTGATATGGCTACCCCTTTTCTCTATGCTTTCTTTTCGGTGGCAGCCTTTGCTTTGTTGAATATTGCTGTCCAATTGTAGTTGCGGATAAGTCCGCTTATGGTGCTGTAAGTCATTATCAGGCACGATGTGAGGCAGAACACAAACAGAGCCGCAGCAAGGAAAGCAATCTTTGCGGCCATACGTGCCGGACCCGTACCGTCGTCGCTACGTGTAGTAGAACCGTCGCTCCACTTTGTCACCACTTCTACGAAGCCTATGCTGGCTCCCACACCGGCGAGCACACCTGCCAGAGCCCATCCTGCCTTGCGCAGACCATTGAGCATCTCGCCCTCCATGCGGTGCTTCGTTATGTTATAGCCGTGCGGGCGGTTGGCTATGATGTATAGCGGAGTGAGGATGATGAAGAAGATGAAGTAGAATTTCATTTTGCCGGACTCGCTGTTATATTTGTCGAGCTCCACTTCCTTTTCTTTTATGGCTATCTTTTTCAGCCCATTCAGGTCGCTATTCTTTATCTCCTCATATTCTTCGGTTTTCTTCTTTATCGTTTCCTCGCTCGATGCTATGTATCCGTTCAGCCTCTTCTTCACAGCGTCGGTCGATGCCGTGTCAAGCTTCTGCTTGTTGTCCTCAATGCTCTTCCTTGCATTGCTTATGTTGTAGGCCAGATTGTTCACGGCGATACGGCGGTAGGTGGCAGCCGAACTGTAGTCGGGGTACGTGTATCGCAGCGAACTGCCATTCTGCAGCATCTCCTCGATGGTTACGGGCTCGTCCTTATCCCACTTCTCTATTACGGCAATTTCCTTTTCCACAGCCTGGGCATCTTCCTTGCTGCTGTCGCTGCATTGCTTGAAGATGAACAGCGATATTATTACGCCCAGAATAATCTTGAAAGAGAAAGTCCAGTGGCGGTCGAGCGACCAGTCTACTATGTATCTCAGTTCGTTGAGGCGCTCGTTCAGGAATGTCACATCGTCGGCGTGGGCATCGTCAAAGGCGTTTTCTGCCTTGTCGAGCAGTTCCTTCATTTTCAGTGTTTCAGCCTCGGTGGTGGGATAAACGTTGTCGATGTTTACCACACCGCGGCGCACTTCCTCGCGCTTCACGTGCGCAGAGGTGAACATCGCCTCGTCGAGCAGTTCGTAAACGTTTTTGTTGTGTTCCGCTTTCTCTCCCAGCAGTTCAAGGTCTTGAACCACCTTGACTTCTTCGTCTTTTTTCTTTCCCATAAGTTGATAATTTGATATTTATTGTTGATTATTATAGATGTTTGTTCAGTCTCTGTGCGTGCGTGCAAGTGCTTGCACTATATGCAAAATTATGGAAAAAGTGTTAAGAAGTGCCTTGCGCCTCAATCCGAGAGGTGTCAATCTGACAAAAACGACATTGCAAATTCACAAAAACCGGCTGTTTTCCGAATTTTCTGCCGCTTTTTCCGCTACTGTCTGTTCGTCTGTCCGCTTGCCTGTCAGCTTGCCGCCGCAGCCTCCTTGTCATATGGTCGTGGCATCATCTGCCGGCGCCGCTCCGATAATCTGTTGGAGATTGCAATGAAAAATGGATGTGAGGGGAGCAAGAGTTCAATGTGTTAATTTATCAAATAATTACGTATATTCGAGGATAAATGTCATGGATATTCCCTTTTAATGGGAATTATTTATTACTTTTGCACCAAAACAAATGCTGAATGCATGATTAAAGTTGAAATATCGGACGATGACTTGCGTGAACTCATTCTATATGGAGTGAATGCAGGAAAATATAAAAAAATAGCTCGCGACAAGAAATTTGTGAAGAAGCTTACAGATATATACAATCTGATGAAATCGGTGGAACATGTCTCCAGGTTAAGGGAGTACAGTTTCCTTCACTACGAGCAGCTTAGACATATATCTTTAAGTTCTGTCCGTATATTCAATAATAGAGTTGAGCGGTTGCTGTTTCGAGAAACAGAAAAAGGATTGGAAATAACGTTAATAGAATTAAATGATGACCACTATGGCAACAAGAAATGAAAGCAATACCCCTTGGATGGCAACCCATCCTGGTACTATTCTGAGGTATGAATTGGAAGACAGAGAAATCTCCCAAAAGGACTTTGCTGTCATGATTGGTATGCAGAAGTCACATCTCAATGAGCTGATAAAAGGCAGGAGACCTATAACAAAATCTGTAGCAGACAGAATTGAAGAGGTGCTCGGCATCTCTGCTGTATCGTTGGTAAACATGCAGACCCAATATGACTATGATATAAAGGTGATAGGGCAAAGAGGAGTTGAAGAACTTGAAGCGCGGAATGCGCTCGCTCTCTATAACGAAATATTTGATGTAAAGACCTTGTTCAAGCGTATAGGGAAGGAACAGTGTACAGCTATTCAACAAATACAATATATTACCGAAACCCTTCGTCTGCCCCGACCTGCAGAGTTGAAGCTGGAGACAACCGGCATGTTCAGAAAATCGGCAAAGACCGGACAAGATCCTCGTATGCTGATGACATGGAAGCTTTTGGCAGAATTGAACGCCAGGCAGCAAAAGGTTTCACAACCATTCGACCGGGGGAGGAGAGACGAAGTGGCAAGTGCTTTGGTAAGAGCCCTGCATGACAACTGCTCCACGGAGAATACTGTGAAAGAGATATTATCTGCCGAAGGAATAGGCTTCTGCATCGAAGAAAAGGTGGATAAAGCATCTGTGGACGGTTACTCTTTCATAGAAGATGGTACACCATATATAATATTGACAAGGAGATACGACCGCATAGACAATTTCGCTTTTGCACTGATGCACGAGGTCGGACACATCTATCTGCATTATCTCGATGGAATGCGGAACGACTTTAAGCTCAGCATTCCGGATTATGACAATGAAAGTGCTGAAGAAAGAGAAGCCAATGCCTTTGCTGCTAATGCCCTCATTCCGGACGAAGAGTGGAAAAATGCCCCGAAGGTAAGGGTCAATCCGGCAATGATACAGCGCAAATATACCAAATGGGCTGATGAGAAAGGTCTGAATAAGTGGATTGTATTAGGCAGAATATCATACGAGACAGGAATGTACAAGTTCCGCTATGATGAAAGCAGAAGAATAGGTTAGTAGACGAATATTAGAATAAACCACACAAAACGCTCATTAGCGTTATGATGGTAACAGATTATGGTTTGCGCGGATGTTTTTACGGGCTCGTAACTGCACTTAATGAAAGTTAATTTGTAAAGATATTTGGTCGAA